>NZ_KV820664.1:380-8879 GCF_001815465.1 Porphyromonas sp. HMSC077F02
GGGAAGCTTGGGTTATTAGGCCATGAAACCCCTTTCGGGGTTTTCTCTATTGCTGATTAACAAGGTTCACCACCTCTTGCTGGGAATGTTGTACGAGCTACAAATATTTCACGTATCAAACAGAAATGTTTCTCGTATGAAATCAAAATACTTCACGTACCAAACAGAAATGCTTCACGTACCAAATATAAAAAGGGCTGGTAGAGATCTCTACCAGCCCTTTACTATTGTGTTTGTTGCTTAACGAGATTACTTCTCCTCAGCCTGATAAGGTGCATCAAGATTGAACTCTGAGCGCAGCTTGTACTTGTAGTACCTGCGCTGAGCATCTTGCTGAGCTACTGCGAATAGCTCCTCTGCCTCTTGTGGATACTTCTTAGCAAGTGAGTTGTAACGCACCTCACCCATTAGGAAGTCGTGGAACTTAGACCAATCTGGCTCCTTAGAGTCGAGGCTAAATGGATTCTTACCTTCGTTGATGAGTTCAGGATTGTATCTCCATAGGTGCCAGTAACCGCACTCTACTGCCATCTCCTCTTCACGCTGGCTCTTACCCATACCGGCCTTCAGTCCGTGCTCGATACATGGTGAGTAAGCGATCACTACAGATGGGCCATCGAATGCCTCAGCCTCGCGGATCGCCTTGAGGGTCTGAGCGTGGTTTGCACCCATTGCTACTTGTGCTACATAGATGTAACCGTAGGTGGTCATCATCAGGCCAAGGTCCTTCTTGCGGATACGCTTACCTGAAGCAGCGAACTTGGCAATAGCACCGGTAGGAGTACTCTTAGAGCTCTGTCCACCAGTATTGGAGTAAACCTCGGTATCAAGGATGAGAACATTGACATTCTCGCCACTAGCGAGTACGTGGTCAAGACCACCGAAGCCGATATCGTATGCCCAACCGTCACCACCGATGATCCACTGGCTACGCTTCACAAAGTAATTGGAAAGTGCATCAAGTGTACGGATCTCTGCGTGATTGCTCTTGCGGATCTCTGGGATAATCTTATCAGCCATCTCACGGCTCTTATCGGCATCCTCGCGGTTGTCGTACCACTCACGTAGTAGCTCCACATTGATTGGAGCCTCCTTAGCACCGTCAAGGATATCCTTTACGTAGTGCTCTAGACGCTCACGGAGCTTAAGAGCAGCAGTGTGCATACCGTAACCAAACTCTGCATTATCCTCGAATAGAGAGTTAGCCCAAGCTGGTCCCTGACCACATAGGTTGGTGGTGTAAGGAGTACTTGGAGAAGAAGCAGAGTAGATAGAAGAACAACCTGTAGCGTTGGCTACCATCTGACGAGTACCAAATAGCTGAGTAAGTAGCCTTACATAAGGAGTCTCACCACAACCTGCGCAAGAACCGCTAAACTCAAATAGAGGTCTAGCAAATTGAGAGTTCTTCACGTTAGCCTTAACGTCTACTAGGTGTGCCTTGTTGGTTACATTCTTGTAAGAGTAATCCCAAAGTGGCTGTAGAGGTAGCTGGCTTTCGATAGGCTTCATCTCTAGAGCCTTACCATTCTTATTACCTGGGCAGATATCAGCACAGTTGCCACAACCCATACAGTCAAGCACGTCTACCTGCATACGGAACTGAAGACCAGCGAATGGCTTACCAATTGCCTTGAGTGTCTCGTATCCTTCTGGTGCATTCTTCACCTCCTCCTCATCGAGTAGGAATGGACGAATAGTGGCGTGAGGACATACGTACGCACACTGGTTACACTGGATACAGTTCTCGATCTTCCACTCTGGTACAAGAGCTGCTACACCACGCTTCTCGGAGTTGGAAGTACCATTCTCCCAAGTACCGTCTTCGCGACCCTTAAATGCAGATACTGGCAGACCGTAACCCTCGCGAGCATTGATCACCCTTACTACATCTCTTACGAATGGGGTGTCGTCTGGGTGTACCTCGATCTCGTCATCTGGAAGGTTAGCCCACTCAGGCTTAACTGGAACCTTTACGAGTAGTTCACCACCCTTATCTACAGCTTGGTAGTTTTTGCTTACCACTGCATCACCCTTGTGTCCGTAAGACTTCATGATGAACTTCTTCATCTGCTCTACAGCTAGCTCGTAAGGGATTACACCGGTAATCTTGAAGAAAGCCGATTGCAAGATGGTATTGGTACGGTTGCCAAGACCAATCTCCTGAGCTATCTGAGTAGCATTGATCATGTAGAAGTTGATCTCATTCTGAGCGAAGTACCTCTTCATCTTATTTGGCAGGTGCTTCTCAACCTCATTAACATCCCAGATGCTATTGAGTAGGAAGGTACCGCCTCTTCTCAGTCCCTTAGTAAGGTCGTACATACGCAGATAGGCAGGTACGTGACAAGCTAGGAAGTGAGGCTGATTTACGTAGTAAGTACTACGGATCTTCTTATCTCCGAAGCGGAGGTGGCTACAGGTGAAACCTCCCGACTTCTTAGAGTCGTACTGGAAGTAAGCCTGTACATACTTATTGGTGTTGTCACCGATGATCTTGATAGAGTTTTTATTAGCACCTACGGTACCATCACTACCAAGACCGTAGAACATACACTCATAAGCACCGTTATCGAGCTCAGGATCCTGCTCTACAGGAAGAGAGGTAAAGGTTACATCATCTACGATACCTACGGTGAAGTGATTCTTTGGCTCTGGTAGCTCAAGGTTTTTGAATACAGCTACAATCTGGCCAGGAGTGGTGTCCTTACTTGAAAGACCATAGCGACCACCCACTACGATAGGAGCATTCTCGGTACCATAAAGGGCACTCTTAACATCGCTATAAAGTGGCTCACCTACAGAACCGCTCTCCTTAGTTCTATCCAATACAGCAATACGCTTCACGCTCTTTGGAATAGCACCTAGGAAGTGCTTTACTGAGAATGGGCGATAGAGGTGTACGGTGAGCATACCTACCTTCTTGCCTTGGCTATTGAGGAGGTCTACCACATCCTTACACATCTTGGTCATGGAGCCCATGGCGATGATCATATGCTCAGCATCATCAGCACCATAGTAATCGAATAGATGATACTGACGGCCAGTAATCTTGGCAATCTCATCCATATACTCCTGCACTACATCTGGCACAGACAGGTAGAAGATATTGCTAGCCTCACGAGCTTGGAAGAATACGTCGTCATTCTGTGCGGTACCTCTAGTAGCAGGGCTATCAGGAGCCAAAGCACGCTTGCGGAATGCATAAAGTGCCTCTTGATCTACTAGTGGCTTAAGGTCTTCCATCTGCATCTCCTCGATCTTTTGGATCTCGTGAGAAGTACGGAAACCATCGAAGAAGTGAATGAATGGCACTCTTGTCTTGATAGCTGCAAGGTGAGCCACAGCTGCAAGGTCCATTACCTCTTGTACCGAAGCGGTAGAGAGCTGTGCGAAGCCAAGTCCACGTGCACTCATCACGTCCTGGTGGTCACCAAGGATAGAAAGTGCGTGTGAAGCTACGGTACGAGCAGCCACATGGAATACGCCTGGGAGTAGCTCACCAGCGATCTTGTACATATTGGGGAGCATCAGGAGTAGACCCTGAGAAGCGGTAAAGGTAGAGGTAAGAGCACCAGCCTGAAGCGAGCCGTGTACTGCACCAGCGGCACCAGCCTCACTCTGCATCTCCTCTACTCGTACACGCTCACCGAAGATATTGAGGCGACCCTCAGCACTCCAAGCATCCACGTGCTCCGCCATGGTTGTAGACGGAGTGATAGGATAGATGGCAGCCACTTCGCTAAACATATAGGCAATATGTGCAGCGGCTTGGTTACCATCACAGGTAATAAATTTCTTTTCTTTAGCCATGTTACTGTCCTTTAATATGGTTGTAAATAATATTGTTTTTATCTTATTAATATAGCAGTCCAAACATCCAGATAGGCACTCCCACTATGTCGCCATTCACTTCGTCGCTACAAAGGATATTAAGCGTGTCGGAGGGAGTGCTTCTACGACGCACCCCTTTACAGATAAAACGCACTGGGAGCTTTCCATTGATCACGAAGTCCACACCCGATTCATCGGCTAGATTCACCTCCAGCCCCGCATCTAGCACACTTGCTAGAAAGAGTGTCTTTGCCTCCAAAAGTGGCTGTGGCTCCTCCTCTCTGATCACCCTAAGGATATTGGTATCATTGAGAAAGACCCTATCCGGCTTCTTGGGATACTCCCCATCCTCCTTATATATCAGGCGTATCAGCCGAGCATCGGAGAGATACTTCAGATAGTTCATCACCGTAGCTCTACTGGTATCTATTGCTTCACTGAGAGAAGAAACATTCGTTACTCCATCACGCTGCCCGCTCACTAGGTAAAGCAACTTACGCAACTTTGGTAGATAGGTAGGGGCAATCTGACGGATATAAACCAAGTCTACCTCCAACAGCATATTCATATTCTTCGCAAGGTCCTCCGCGAAAAGAACTGCCTCCTCCCGATGAGGATAGTACCCTTTGCTGATGTATCCATCCAAAGCTAGCCACGGATCTACCTGTCGCCTTACCATCTTCTCAACTGACTGATAATCCGAAAAAATCTGGTCAATAGTCACGGTAGGGAGCGAAAGGTTGTAGTGATTATTGAGATACTCACGATAAGAGAACCCGTGAAGGTCACAAATCTTCATTTCCCCCTTGAGCTCTGGATACTCCTCCTCCAGCGTCATCACACTAGATGCGGTGAAGACAATAATCAGCTCAGGTAATTCTTTACGGCATTGCATCAACTCCCCTGCCCAGCCTGGATACTTAAATACTTGATCTAGCAGAAGTATCCGCCCACCTTCGTGGTAAAATCCCTTCGCAAAGTGATAGATTGTATGGCTTGAGAAGTAGAAGTGGTTGAGGTTAACATAAATAGCCCGCTCACCTTTTTGGCTAGTGAGCAGTTGACCCATCTGCATCAATTGGTGCGTCTTACCGATACCGCGTGTACCACGGATACAAATAAGTGGCAACTTTTCGGCAGAGGCAAGGCAGTGTAAAGTGCAATCACGGCTCGAAGCACAGCCCTGTAGACCTGCTTCCGACCGCTCCACGCCCTTCAACTCAAGGCACATATCTCCACTCAGAATGCTATTCATCCGACATAGTATTTATTTCCCACTGCAAAGATACCTCTAAATACTGAATTTGACAACTACAGATTACAGAAAAAGGTATTTAATCACGAAAGACAACCAAGTTCCATTAATTATGCCCTTGAACTAGGATGGGACAAAAAAATAGTCGCCATTATATTATTCAGTCAAATAAAAAATGACTAACTTTGACAAAAATACAAAGTAACCCTACAAGATGAATACAATAACTAGCAAACACTCAGCTCTCCTTGAGTACTTTTGCGGTAGCAAGCATAACCAAGAGGAGCTCGCCGAATTGACAGAAAGACTTCAATGTGCCCCTACTAAGGTAGAGAGATTTCGGTCGGGCCAATTTGTCGCGCATCAAGGCGATTCCATTGACTCCCTCGTGCTACTCACCAAGGGAGTAGTACGTATTGAGGTTGTTTCTCCCACTGGAGATCGGCTCTACACCAATGAGCACGAAGCTCCTTTTCCGCTCATTGCCTCACTTCTCTACTCATCAGAGCAGCGATTTGCCAACGATATCATCGCCGTCAAAGACTGCGAGATAGAATACTATGACCGAGAAATTATTGAGAAGCTTTTGGAAGAGTGCCCCACCTTCCGCAGAGGTTTTCTCACCTTCAGTAGCAACCTTATCTACGGGCTTAGTCAGCAGCTACAGATATTCTCCATTCGCAAGATCAAGGGAAAGCTAGCTTACTTTATCCTACAAAAGATGGAGCCAAGTGGCTACTTCTCGCTCGACATGAGCGTCACTTCACTTGCAAAGTACTTTGGGGTGACCCGCTCGGCTCTCTCAAGAGTTATTTCAGAATTGGCTAGTGATGGAGCAATCTACTACACCAGAGGATTTGGCGAAGTACTAGACATAAAGAAACTAAGAGACTCCATCTAACCACCCCCCCAAAAGCTCAAGAAACTACCGCTATCAATGGCTCAAAGCTCATTGATAGCGGTATTCCTTATGTATAGGCTTTACTTACTGGTCTGACTCCTTCGGCACCACATCTGTGATGGAGAAAGAGGTTCGGTGCACTCGGTGATTATAGTCCTGTACAATAGCCTGAAGCAGATGCGTATAATGTGCCACAATAGAGTCATTCGGCATCACGTCAGCTCCAGGCCCCGTTTGCAGGCGAGCTACTGGTGCCTCCACCCTCACTTCGCCATAGGGCGTCATGGCCACAGTCACCTCCTTTGCAAATAGCAGATATTGATTATAGTAAAAGTTGAGCCCTATATGCTCCGCCTTTTTATCAAAAATATTCGCTCCATAGCTTAGCACAGGGTCAGTGATCCCAAGCAGATACAAGAGCGTGGGCAGGATATCGGTATGCTGCACCACATACTCATCAACACAGCCTTTTAGTTTCCCTTGAGGATCAAAGAACGCAATCGGTACTGCCGACTTACCTGGCAAGCACTGGTATAGAGGTTCATCGCTCACGCTGGTATGGTCGGCGGTCAAGACGAATAGGGTATTCTGGTACCACGGTTCCTCCTTTACCCTTTCAAAGAACTTCTCAAGAGCAAAATCGGCATACTGCACTGTGCGATGTATTGGCAGACTTCTTCCCTCAAACTTTTCCTCAAACTCATCAGGCAGCACAAAAGGATTGTGATTAGAAAGCGAGAAGTAAAACGCCCCAAATGGTTGTTTCAGAGTTTCAATATCCTTAGCCATAGCCAAACCAAATGGCAGGTCATGCACCGCCGACCCCGCCATCCCTATTCGGTCATTCGCAGCATCGGTATACTCCTTATCATAGCTCTCAGCCGTGTACTGCTTTTCCACCCCCACTCTCTCCAGCATCTCAAAGAAGCCCATCATCCCTTCACGGTCACCGTGATAAAACTTCAGGTCATACCCACTCTCCTTTAGCGAACGAGGTAGCCCAGTATCGTAGCTGGTATAGTGCTCAAAGTCTCTCTCCAGCCGACTTCGGTTATTAAAAGTAGCACCAAAAGTGGGCATAGAGATATAAATAGCAGGGAAAGAATCAATCGACCGCTTCCCCGAGGCAAACCCATACTGGGCGTACAAGGTCTCTGGCAAAAGTCGATCAAGGAATGGAGTGAGACTATGGCCACTTGAAGTCTCTTTATTGAAGAACCCTACAAACTCCTTAGCCATGCTCTCCATCTGGATAATCACCACATTTCGCCCACGCATAGAGCCAAAAAGGGTATCACTGTCCGAGAGAGGTGCTGCCTTATAATAAGGAGTAAAGTGGCGAGACAATTCTGCCTCAGAGAAAAAGGAATACTCCTGCCGCTCCGAGCCATCCTTCAAAATCGTCACAGGAGAATTAAGCACAATTGGGAACTGCTTAAAATCACTCATATAGCGAGCGCTCAATGCCATCAGATCACTAAAGCTCTTACCACCCAAATACCAAAAAGGCAGCAACACTATCACCAGAATAAGAGGCAACAATCCATCTCGCCACGAAAGAGTATCCCCTATAGGCTTACGCTCAAAGCGAACCATCCGATACCCAAAGACCCCTAGCAGTATAATCAAAGCAAAGGCTACCGTCAGAGGCCAGTAATCCACAATAAACTCACCATACAGAGAGCCAAAGTTAGCCCCTTCAAACTCACTGAATACATCGCGATTAATCCGCCTATAGACAAACGGATAATAGCCCGCATCAGAGATATTGGCAAAAGTAAAGAGTACGTAAGGCACGAAGTAGGCTGCATGCCGCACCCCTCTATACCAACCATATTCCTCTACCCTACTAGGTAAGAACTGGCCCACTCCCACCATAATATAATAGAGCAGAAACCCATAAGCCACCGCCATCATATCCAAGAGCAAGCCCCCCTGCATCAATCTTAGCAATTGCCCCACCCCTATCTCTGAAAAGAGGCTATAATTATAATAAAAGTAGACCAAGCGACACAGTTGCATCATCAATAATGCAAGAATCGTGTGCCAAAGGAGGACTACCCAGCGTTTATTTGTCGTCCACATTCAATACAAATCCTTATTAATTGAGAATGCTCTCCCAATAGAGATACCACCTCATGATAGTACTTCTATAAAAAACATTCCAATAGTCTTCTCTCAAAATTGGCACAAATGTACGAAATAATTCATTCAACGAGACAACACAGACAGTAACGTTCCCAAAAAAGGGCCATAGAATGCTTCCTATTACAGATATTTTTGGTAACATTGCAAATCCATTTATTGGAGAGGTGGCAGAGTGGACGAATGCGGCGGATTCGAAATCCGTTGTAGCACTAGTGCTACCGGGGGTTCGAATCCCTCCCTCTCCGCTAATAGCTTCATGGGAAGTCAATAAACTATTCAAGGGTAGAATAATCGCTGTACAGTCTAGGCTATACAGCGATTTTTTAGGGCCTCATCCGATATTCTGCGTGATGGGGTGACT
>NZ_KV820665.1:0-561 GCF_001815465.1 Porphyromonas sp. HMSC077F02
TTCCTTCTGTGGGATTGTTGTACACTCCAACGATATCTCTACGACCGTCTGTATCCAAGCTCATTACAACAAAGAACGCCTCCTTGCTAACGCTATCTCCTCGCCTTACTGGGAGGTATGTTGCGTCAATCATAAGTGCTTCCAGCTCACTTGGAAGTGCTCTTTTACGCCATTCTAGGACAGCCTTCTGCGTGGAGAGAGCAAGACGATTAACTTGGCTCGTGCTATAACTTTTGCCATACAAACGCTCAAAAACACCTGAGATGTCGTTCATCGTATTACCACAGCTATAGAGATAGCTCGCAACTTCTCCCATCTCTTTCTCTTGCTCTTTTAATACCCCTAAAATAACGGGCATAAAACCACGCTGACGTGTCCGAGGAACTCGCAACTCAAGCATATTACCACTCGCAAAAATACGACGACCTCGGTAGCCATTACTAACATCTCCAGTATCTTCCTTGTAAAGTTCGCGTTCCCCTTCCATCACGATCTCTACAACTAGCTCCATCAATCCCTTGACCCCCTGCCCTTCAATTATAAAGTTTGAAAGAATTTCCT
>NZ_KV820665.1:661-20049 GCF_001815465.1 Porphyromonas sp. HMSC077F02
AACGCAGCAGATCGCCTTCGTGCAACAGTCTCTTAGAAGAAAGCTTTCTTCATCTCATCAACCAACGACAGCTGCTCCCAAGTAAAGAGCTCCACCTCCTTATCCACAGCCTGTCCGTATGGGTCATCAAAATGCTTTATCACACTACGAGGCGTACGCCCCATGTGACCATAGGCCGATGTCTCCCTATAGATAGGGTGCTTCAGCTTAAGCGACTCCACGATACTGTAAGGGCGAAGGTCATAGATCTCAAGTAGCTTCCTAGCAATTTCAGAGTCACTATACCCCACATTGCTACGCCCATAAGTATCCACAAAGAGACTCACCGGCTCCGCAATACCAATCGCATAAGCCACCTGTATCTTCACCTCATCAGCCACACCAGCAGCCACAAGGTTCTTAGCGAGGAAGCGTGCTGCATAGGCTGCCGATCTATCTACCTTCGAACTATCCTTTCCACTAAAGGCACCACCACCGTGCGACGACTTCCCGCCATAGGTATCCACAATAATCTTACGACCCGTTAACCCCGTATCTCCAGCAGGACCACCGATCACAAACTTACCAGTTGGATTGACGTGAAGGATCACCTTATTATCAAAAAGCTTCTGCACCTCTGGCGAATACTTCTCCACCACTCGAGGGAGCAAAATAGAGTGGATATCACGCTTTATCTGTTCCTGCATGATCCTATCAGCCTCCTCCTGCGAAAGCCCCGCATGAGGCTTCACAAAGTCATCGTGCTGTGTACTCACCACAATTGTATGCACACGCTCAGGGGTACGGTCAAGGTTGTACTCTAGCGTCACCTGACTTTTAGCATCGGGGCGAAGGTAAGGCATCAAGTCTGGCTCCTCCTTACGGATACGAGAGAGCTCCTGAAGGATTGTATGAGATAGCTCAATAGGGAGTGGCATATAGTTGTCACTCTCCTTAGTGGCATACCCAAACATCATCCCTTGGTCGCCAGCACCTTGCTCTGCAAGCTCCTGACGCACCACTCCACGGTGAATATCAGGGCTCTGCTCCTTAATTGCCGTGAGGATACCACACGAATTGCCATCGAAGAGATACTCCGCCTTATTGTAACCAATATCATTGATCACCCCTCTCACTACCGATGGGATATCCACATAAGCCTGCGATGAAAACTCACCCGAAATCATCACCTGTCCAGTGGTCACGAGGGTCTCACATGCCACCTTACTCTCCTCATCAAAAGCAAGGAACTGGTCCAGGATTGCATCCGAAATTTGGTCGGCTACTTTGTCAGGATGTCCCTCACTTACCGACTCTGAAGTAAATAAATAACTCATAATAAAACCATCTGTCTTATATAAGGCCAAATAGACGAGGCAAGAACTCTCAACAGATAGCTAAAGGGGTGTCAAAAACCAGTCCGTCAGAAGATACAGTGACTGGTAGGGTCACTCATTTAGCATTTTTTACCGTGGTTGCAAGCAAGCACAAATCTCTCCACGACTATCTAGCGATAATATTAATAATTTCTTTCGTTTGGCAAAGGTAGCAAAATTGTTGGCATCCGCCACAAGAATAACCTCTAAAAATGATTAACTTTGAACTTCCAAACGATTCGTTATGAAAAAGAACAGATTGATCACCTCATGCGCGACCAATGGAGATAGCGGTTTGGCCTGCCTAGCTATGGTGGCAACCCACTATCACATCACTCTACCCTCATCCTTTTTCGAGCAGAAAGTGTCAAGCACCCTCACTACCCTTGCCAAGCATGCCGAAAGCCTAGGGCTGAGAAGTATCGGAGGTCACATCTCAAAAGAGAAACTGGCCACCCAAGTCCAGCTTCCTTGTATCATTCCATGGAGTAATGGTGGCTTTGTGCTACTTGAGAAGGTAAGCAAAAAGTGGAGAAAAGAGCGTACATACCATATCATTGACCCTGGCAACTCTAGAGAAGCCTACCAAAGCTATGACGAGAGCGACTTCCTCACATACTGGGGCAAAGGAGGTCTTGGTGCTGCACTACTACTAGAGCCATCACCATTGCTACAATCACCAAAGGTCACCAAAAGCAAACTCGCCTTCCTCTGGAGCTACCTACAGCGATACCGCTCCCTCTTTATCCAGATTATGCTAGGTCTATGGGTTGTAGCACTACTTCAGCTGCTCTTGCCATTTCTCACACAGGCAGTAGTCGACTATGGTATCGGGCAGCGGCAAATCAGCTTTGTATGGCTCATACTCATCGCTCAACTAATGCTGGTATTCAGTCGTACCGCAATAGACCTCTACCGAGATGTCATCTTACTTCATATCGCTTGCCGTCTCAATATATCGCTCATCTCCGACTTCTTCATCAAGCTGATGAGACTCCCTATCGCCTTCTTTGATCAGCGACAATTAGGTGATCTCCTCCAAAGGATTGAAGACAATCAGCGGGTGCAAAACTTCCTCACCTATAGCCCTATCAGCTTTCTCTACTCCCTCTTCACATTTCTACTATTCAGCACTGTCCTCGCCCTATATCAATGGGGTATCTTCCTCGTTTTCATTGCTGGAACTGTAGTTTATGTCGTTTGGAAAGTCCTTTTCCTCAAAAAGCGGAAGCAACTAGATTACCAGCTCTTCGAAAAGGAGAGCAAAAATAGCAACGTCACTTACCAGCTCATCAATGGCATGCAAGAAATAAAACTACAAGGTTGCGAACAGCCAAAGCGGTGGGAGTGGGAGCATGCTCAAGCGGGTCTCTTCAAAGTCCATCTCAATAGCCTCAACCTCCAACAAACTCAGGCCGCTGGCTGCACCGCCATCAGAGAGATCAGCAACGTCATCATCACCATTATCTCCGCTACAGCCGTCATCAATGGAGACCTAACACTCGGTATGATGCTAGCCATCCAGTCCATCGTCGGGCAACTCAATAGCCCCGTAGAGCAACTCATTGGATTTATCTACTCTTGGCAAGATGTCTGCATCAGCCTTGATAGGATCCAAAAGATTCACCACCATGGGGATGAAGATAGCGATACCTTTTTCCGCACCAGAGGACCAATAGAAAGCGATATCCACCTAAGCCATCTCTCCTTCAAGTATCTACCTAATAGCCCAAGAGACACCCTACACGACATCTCACTCACCATACCTCACGGCAAGGTTACCGCCATCGTAGGGCCAAGCGGAAGTGGCAAAACCACCCTGCTCAAGTTACTTTTAGGGTATTACCAAGCCTCAAGTGGAGAGATAAAACTAGGAGCCAAACCTCTAGATCAATACAGCCTAGAGTGGTGGCGTGCCCAATGCGGAGTAGTGATGCAAGATGGCTACCTATTCTCCGATACCGTGGCAAAGAATATCGCCCCTACCAATATACAACCCGATGAAAAACGACTACAAGAAGTCATCCAGTTAGTGGGTCTCACCGACTGGATTGCCCAGCTTCCCAATGATATTAACACCCTCATAGGCGGAGAAGGGCAAGGAGTGAGCGAAGGGCAAAAACAGAGAATACTCATCGCAAGGATGCTCTACAAAGAGCCAGACATACTACTTTTAGACGAAGCTACTAGTCATCTTAATAAAGATAGAGCCACCCAATTGATAGAGCAGATTTATCACCAATCAGAGGGTAAAACTATCATTGTGATCGCCCATCAACTAGCTACCATTCAGCAAGCCGATCAAATCATATACCTCAGCAAGGGTCGGATTATAGAGCAAGGTACCCACCAACAGCTTATGGAGAAGAAAGGTGAATACTACAGACAAGCACTTAAGGAGTATAACCATGAAAAGTAATAAAGAGATAGATATTGTAGGCAAAGTACCCTCTAGCCTTACCGCAGTAGGACTTTCACTCATTGCCCTTGCACTAGCTGGCATCATAGTCACCACCTACTTACTGCCCTACGAGCGGAAGGTAAATGGTACAGCTACGCTCAGAGACCTAAGCCCCTCCAACGACAGTATAGAGGGGGTCCTCCTACTAAATCTCCAAGAGGAGCTGCCCAGTAACCTAATGAACATATCCGACATTCCCATTCAGCTACAAGCAGATGATAGGGTTATCAATGCCACACTCCTTGGCATCACGCAAATAGACAGCACCAATACCTACCAAGCTAATTGCCTGATAGCTTCCACAGACACCATATTTCTCCACGTCCAAGAGCTTACCGCCACCCTCCATATCACCCCTACCAGCTTCACCCAAAAAGCCTACTCCCTTTTTATCGCCAATTAATCCCCACTGAAATAATCCTCCTGGTAAAGGAAAACTTATCAACAGAGAATGTTGCACGAAGTGCCATTCTCGCACATTTGCTTCAAAATGTGCTGAGACCTTGTACGAAGGATGAGATGCAAGGCGCTGAGGATGAGGGCGAAGGGAGCGTACTCACGTACGTGACCTAACCCGAATTCCGATAGCAACGCCGCAGATCGCCTTCGTGCAACAGTCTCCAACAATACAGAGACTGATGCACGAAGCCTCACGTTCTAGTTAGGAGAGCAAAAGTTGAGTTGTAACAAAGCATTTGCTTTGTTGCAACTAACCGATTACTTTGTTGCAACTCGGGAAACGCCAAAATATACGCCTGGTTATCAAGCATTTACAAATTCACTCCCTACAGTCCATATTTCATTGTAATTCGATATTCATAAAATTCCCATGAAACATTCTCAGACAATATGGGACAAGTGTAACTCTTACACGCCAACCTTGAGAAAGTTACATTCGACCATCGTAGACATCTCATCACAGTGAGGGGGGAAAAGTGGGAAAAACAAGATCCCTCACTTGTCAAAAGGCAAGTGAGGGATCTATAATTATTGTGGTGCTCTAAGACTAGATTGTACCTAGAACCAATATGCTCACCAAGAGTGATAGGATGGAGTATAGCTCAGGGAACACAGCCATCACCATAGTTGCGGCGAATACATCGTGACCATCAGCTGTTGCTGCGATACCATTGGCAAGGATACGACCCTGTCTATTGGCAGAAGCAACTCCTACGATACCAAGAAGCAGTCCAAGGATGAGTATTCCAATCGCGGTTTGGAACGTCATCTCAGGAGTAATCTTACTAACTGCAAAGAAGTAGCCGATAAATCCATAAAGACCCTGTGAAGAGGGAAGAGCAGAAAGACCGATATACTTACCCATTTGGGTAGGGTCTTTGCGCATTGCTCCGATCACCGCTTGACCTGTGTAAAAAAGTCCGTACGCACTACCAATACCGCTGACACCTACCATCATAAAGATGCCGAGGTATGCTAAGATTAAGTTTAATTCCATAAGAAGTTGTTTGTCTTAGTTGTATATAAATTCTTTTGTTGTTTCTCAATTATCCCACTTACTCTTCATTTGATTTGATCTCTCGAAGAGGATTGTAAGCTTTTCCGCCTCCTTCGTATTGCGAGTTATTAAAATACTCCACAAATATCAATCGTATAGGGTGTACCAGTGCTCCGATGGTGGTCAGTGCAAAATTGATGCCATGACCAATCAGGAGAATAACAGCTCCAATAGGTATTGCCAGGAATATTGGTAGCCCAGCAGTGGCCATCCCAGCAAGTTGGTTAAAGACGCCACCTAGCACAGCTCCCGTAAGTCCGATAGCAAATAGGCGGATATAGGAGAGGGTATCTCCCAATAGACCAGTTGCCGCATTGTACGTATCCCACAATCCAGCCCCAAAGTTGACGAATATGTTTTTGCCAGGGCTATTGTAGAAGAGTACAAGTAGTACACAGATCCCCACAAAGCCATACAATACATACTCTAGCCACTGAGGTAGGGTGATATCTACCATTGGCAATCCAAAGAGCAGTCCCGCTGCAATGATTAGAGTAGGCCATGCGTATGAAGAGAGGGCATGCTTAAAGCCAACCTGCTTGGTCCGCTTTAGTGCTCCGATATACTTAGCAAAGATGATCTGTATCACACCGAGTGCCAGTGAGATCACCATCATATTCTCGGACGAGATGAAGTACTCCTTGATCGAGGCGAGGAAAGGCACTTTGACCAGCTCAATGCCGAAGAAAGAGCCACTCAAAAATCCCATTACTAGTCCACCAATTCCTAGCCATTGAATCAGTTCTAGAAGCATCTTCTTGGACTCCTTAGCCTTACGCTTCAAGATGGTAGCCACAATAAAGGTGAGCAAACCATAGCCGGCATCACCAAAACAGATACCAAAAAAGATCATAAAGAATGGAGCAATATAGGGAGTTGGGTCAAGCTCTCCATAATTAGGCAGAGAAAACAACTCCACTATTGGCTCAAAAGCTTTAGCAAAGCGATTATTATGCAACTTGATTGGCACTTCGCTCTCATCACCTACCTCCAGTTCAGTAAAGGCAACGCCACTATCCTGAAGGTTTTGCTCCATCTCCTTAGCAATTCTCTCAGGCACCCACCCTTCAAGGATCACCAACTTATCGCCATAAAGCCGCTCTCCTTGAAGATTGGCATTGCTCATATTGTAAGTGTTAAGCAGCGTTGCCATCTCCTCGTCAAGGACCTCTGGATGATAAGCTAAATACTTTTGGGTATTCTCCAGCAACTGCTTCTTTTCGTGTAGCAATTCCTCATCATGCCTCAGATGGCTGAGACTCTCCTTTGGCAGCTTCTGAAGATCTGCACCCTCTAATGTAGGAGGTGCCTCTGTAGGAGAAACCGTAACGAAGTATATATATCGCCCTTGGTCAGCTATTTTAATAGCTTGATATGCTTCTTCCCACGCTGGGTCATAGCTATTTTGCTGAGCCACCCAAAAGTGGAGGTGATGGCCTGACTCACGTAGCTTGGCAATGAGCTTAAGATCAAAGTCACCCCAGACCTCTAGCTCCTTTTGCTTTTGCTCAACTAACATCAACTGATCGGACAGCTCCTGTAGCTTGTCAAGGGTCTCCTTATAGCTCTCAGTATAGAGGGTATATTCCTCTAGCACCTCCTTAGGGAGCTGGTCGTGAGCAATATCATCTCTCGTCTCCCCTTCTGCCAATGGATGACCATTGCGGAAGGTAGTGAGCCGTTGCTTGAGTTGCTTGATATCCTCCTGCTTCTGTAGATTTTGAGCAAAAGAGGCTATCTCCTTTGGATTGGTACGCTCCTTAATGTGTACCACTCCAAGTGCACGTAGTTGCTTCAGAAAAGATTGGTATTCTGGCTCGTAAACAAAGTAGGAATACCGCTTCATTGTTTCAATCATAGCTCTTCTCCTTTCCTTTCTTTAGCTTTTTCCTCTATATTGGCTCGCATTATCTTTTGTGACGCCTTAGAGAGTGACTCCTCATCCTCTAAGTAGCGCTTGATTTTGCGAATAGCATCTTGGTAGCCAGGTATCTGCACCTTCTCAAAGAGATTAACCTTTTGAGTGGTCTTCCTACGAGCATGATCCAGCAAGTCTAGCTTGATGCGTCCGACCTCTGCTTCTATCCCAATGGTCGCCATAGATTTAATGAGCTGTGTCCCCTCCATAAACCACGATGGAGTAGTCAACAGACTAAAGGGGTGCACTTCAAAGTCAATCTCTCCAAGCTCCGGTATCTGCACGCCCGCAAATCGCTTGATATGGATCTCCACATCATTCACTTGGACTATAGAGGGATCAAACTCATTCCAAAGGGCTACCATACTATCAAAGCTCTGCATACTCTCTTCTAGTTTCCGCTCCATCGCTTCCACATGGTCTTTGGTTCGCTTCACCTCCATTCGGAGGGCACTCTCCTTACTCTTAATGGTAGGGAGAGCTCTTTCGCGAACCTTAAGTTGCTTGCGTTGCTCTTGTAGTGAGGTCTTATTGTATTGAAATTTTATAGCCATTATCTCTATCTCCTAAGAGCCCTTATTGAGCACTATTAGGCCAATACTTATCTACAAACTCTTGGCGGATATTTACCTCGGCAGGTGTAAAGTGCTCTGCAAAGAGAGACCAAGCAGTATCAAGCATCTCTGTAGTATCAATATTGACATCAATAGAAAGCAAATTTCTTGAGTACTCTCGAGCAAAGGCTAGAGCCCGCTGGTCATAATCGGTAAGGTCAAATCCATTCTCCTGCTTTGTTTGTGCATTGGCCGCATCAGCATATAGTCGCACAGAGGCATTCATCACTTGTGGATGATCCTCTCTTGTCTTTTTTCCAATCACCAATTGCTTAAGTCGCGACAAGCTTCTGAATGGGTCCACAATCACCTTACCCACATCGCTATCATGTCTTAGATAGAGCTGGCCCTCAGTGATATATCCAGTGTTATCTGGCACAGCATGGGTAATATCTCCACCTGATAGAGTAGTGACAGCAATAATAGTGATAGAACCACCGTCGGGGAATTGCACCGCTTTCTCGTAGATCTTAGCAAGGTCAGAATAGAGAGAGCCTGGCATAGAGTCCTTGGATGGGATCTGGTCCATCTTATTAGAGACGATTGCCAAGGCATCGGCGTAGTTACTCATATCAGTAAGAAGCACCAGTACTTTTTCTTTTTTCTCTACTGCAAAGTACTCAGCAGCAGTCAGAGCCATATCAGGGATCAATAGTCGCTCAACTGATGGATCCTCAGTGGTATTGACGAAACTCACGATACGGTCAAGGGCACCAGCATTTTGGAATGTATTACGGAAGTAGAGGTAGTCATCATTGGTCAGGCCCATACCTCCGAGGATGATCTTATCAGACTCCGCACGCATCGCCACCGTAGCCATAACTTGGTTGTAAGGCTGGTCGGGGTCGGCAAAGAATGGAATCTTTTGACCCGTCACAAGGGAGTTGTTGAGGTCGATACCTGAAATACCAGTAGCGATTAACTCCGAAGGTTGCTCACGTCTAACAGGGTTGACAGATGGGCCACCAATCTCTACTTCACGCCCCTCCACCTCAGGTCCGCCATCGATGGGCTCGCCATAGGCATTGAAGAAACGCCCAGCAAGCTGCTCACTCACTTTTAGAGCAGGAGCGTGACCTAGAAATATCACCTCAGCATTGGTAGGGATATCTTCTGTTCCTCTAAATATCTGAAGGGTTACCTCATCACCATATATTCGCACCACCTGAGCTAGCTTGCCATTAACGAGAGCTAACTCATCAAATCCGACATCCTTAGCATTGAGGGTACAGGTTGCTTTGGTGATTTTAGTCACCTTGGTATATATCTTCTGAAAAGCTGTTGTTGCCATACTTTTACTATCTCTTTCAAAAAGTTTTACTCTGCTCCCTCTTCACTTTGGTTGGCTACCAATTGGTTCGCCTCCGCCAAGTACTTCTCAAATTGCTCACTCTTATACTCAGAGTAGTTCATCTGCTTCAGCAGGTTGATTAATCGCTTAAAGAAGTCAGAGACCTCTTCAAAGTTGTCAAAGGCAAAGTTCTTAGCACAGATGCCCATCACTAGCCTCATCATAAATCCCTGACGCTCAAGGGGAGTAATCTGGTCGATATCGTCGAATGCATCTTGCTGGTAGATGATAAAGTCAATCAACTCCGACTTCCAGAAGGTCTCGTGGTGGTCTAGTGGCACACCATCATCGCCCAAGATATTGATTTGCTCAGCCACTTCACGACCTCTCAGCATACGTCGTTTTGCCTCTTCTACAAGGTCAAGCCAACCCTCACCAGCACGCTTAGAGATATCCTCTCTAAACTCTGGATACTCTATGTACTTAGAGTAACTCTCAATAGGATTGACTGCAGGGTAACGCTTACGGTCGGCACGGTCCTGCTCAAGAGCATAGAAGCATCGAGCTACCTTTTGGGTATTCTCCGTCACAGGCTCCTTTAGGTTACCACCCGCAGGGGAAACAGTACCAATAAAGGTGATGGATCCGGTCTTGCCATTATTAAGGTAGACAAAGCCGGCACGTGCATAGAAGTTGGCGATGATAGCCGAAAGGTCCATAGGGAATCCATCAGGTCCCGGAAGCTCCTCTAGTCGATTGGACATCTCACGGAGTGCTTGTGCCCATCGTGAAGTAGAGTCGGCCATAAGAAGTACTTTCAGTCCCATGCTTCTATAATACTCTGCCATGGTCATAGCGGTGTATACTGAAGCCTCACGTGCGGCCACAGGCATATTGGAGGTATTGGCGACGATGATGGTACGCTCCATCAACTTACGACCTGTATGAGGGTCCTCTAGCTCAGGGAACTCCTTAAATATCTCCACCACCTCATTGGCACGCTCACCACAGGCTGCCATAATCACGATATCTGCCTCGGCCTGTTTAGAGATTGCGTGCTGAAGCACCGTCTTTCCTGTACCAAATGCACCAGGGATAAATCCTGTACCTCCCTCCACAATTGGATTCATGGTATCAATGACACGCACCCCAGTCTCGAGCAGCCTAAAAGGTCTTGGCTTCTCTTGATAGGCATTATTGGCTTTCTTTACTGGCCAACGCTGTACCATCGTCACATCATGGTCGTTGCCATCAGCATCCTGAAGTACAGCAATCACGTGATCTACATTGTACTCTCCTTCGGGGACAATGCTCTTAACGGTGTAGCTCCCTTCAAAAACGAAAGGCACCATAATTTTGTGGGGCTGGAAGTTCTCATCTACCTCCCCTAACCAACTAGCGGCTTCCACACTATCTCCCACTTTGGCAAGTGGCTTAAAAGCCCAAAGCTTCTCCCGATCCAGAGGGTCGGTATACTGACCACGACTCAGGAAGACGCCTTCCATCTTATCGAGGTCATTTTGAAGACCATCATAATTCTTTGATAGCATACCTGGACCTAGCTGTACTTCCAACATATGTTGCTCGAAAGTAGCTATATCACCCACACGCATACCACGCGTGCTCTCAAATACTTGCACAATGGCATGATTTCCCTCCACCTTAATTACCTCTGCCATCAGGTCACGCCCTTTCACTGTCACGTAGCAGATCTCGTTTTGTGCTACTGGGCCGTCTGCGAGGATGGTCACGAGGTTGGAGACCACTCCTATCACCTTGCCGGTTGTTTTCATTTGTATCTTGTGTTTATTTATCTATCAACTTTCGTGTGTGTGCTTTACATCTATTCTCTTCGCCTTAGCTACCTGCTTGAGCTCTCTTTTGAAGTCTTGCATCTCCTCTCTAAATTCACCATTAAGAGTGGCTACAATCGTCTTGAAGCGTTGCTCACCTTGAACCTTATCAAGCTTCTCCCAACGCTCAAGTATCTGAAGCTTCAGCAGATAGGTGAGCATTGCATTGATTGAGAAAATGTCTGTAAAGGTTACCTCATCTAGCAGGTCCCACTTGTATTCATCAATTCTCTCCTCTCGGATAGCCAAGTCCTTCTCATCGGCGATCTTACGCATCGTCTCAACCATCTCACCCTCTGGCAAGTAGGCAATTTCATGCCAATTGCCCTCTCGTAAGAGCTGATGAAGGGGGCGCGTACCAAGAATATATTGCTCCCTTTTTAGCTTGAATTGGTCAGCAGTTATGACTGCAAATATGGCTGCGATATCATACTCCAAAGCAAACCATTTGCGTAAAAAACTATTGCCATGCTTCTGAATATAGTCGGCATATCCCATCAAAAGTAGATCGCTATAAAAATAGGACTGCTTGACCCCCTCCATCTGCTCCTTAAGGTAGGTAGTAACGAAGTCAATCATATATTGGGGATAGACGCCTTTAGGTAGTCGAGGGTACTCAAGCTCTTGGTAAATGGTCACTGCATTACGCTCTGCCTCTAATCGCTTACTTATCGAGTCAATCAAAGTCCTCAATTTCTCCTCACCAAGTACATAGAGTTTACCCTCCTCTTCAGTTGCGGAACTATCACGAAGGAGTTGCAAAAGGAGGGCGTTGTCTTCTCTTAAGAGAAGCAACTCCACCTGTCGGCGATCTCGCTTGGTTGCCTGCTTTAGGAGGATATCTACAAAGTCTTTACTGGTGAGGGCATGATTGCGATAGTCGCCCTTTTTGAGCATCGGAAGTTGAGCCCCTAGTGTATAGTATTCACTCATGGTCTGTCCTTCTTCAATCAGGTTATGCGTTCTTCTCTCCCCCAAATAAGATTTCACGCATACGTGGACGCATAAATTCTGTGAAGTACTTCGTAAATGCCTCTTTGCTTACATTTATCTTGTAGTCTGCCCCCTCTGGAGAGATATCAAAGTTAGCTGCCTTACCAGCCACCTCCTTAATCGTTACTCCATTATCAAGCACCTCTTTGGCCTTAGATCGGATATAGCTCTCCAATGCCTCTGCATCGCTAGTGGTGATCTCTACCCCCTTTGAGTTATCATTAAGGGTCTGCTTAGCCATTTCCAATACCACCTGGTATAGAGACTCAGGCTTAGCAAAAGTCTCATCAATGGCTGCTTTGACCGCCTTACTATTGACCAAGTCGGTAATCTTAAGGAGAAGAGACTCCTCTGCGCCATTAACCATATTCTTCACCTCAGTAACAGATTGTTTCCTGATTTGCTCTGCTTCTGCTGTGGCATTGGCTATAATGGCTTTGGCTTTTTCTTCCGCCTTCTCCACCACTGCTTTGCTCGAACGCTCAGCATTAGCTACGATTTGACCTGCTTCGGCATCAGCTTTAGCTACGCCATCCTTGTAAATCTTCTCGGCTAACTCTTGAATTTTATTGTCCATAAACTACTTATTATCTCTTCCGTCGCTATTATAGGTTATCAGAGCAAAGCTCTGTATTTTTTCAAAGCTACAAATAATATTATTCCCTACCAACGATAATTTGCTATAATAAGAAAAATTATACTTTGTTCGTACTGAAAGTGGGGCTAATTGGCTTCTAGTGGCTCTTCTGGCTCTAATTCTTGTTGGTTTTCTACAGGGAGTGCCTCATCATTTGCTGTCTCTTCGTTCTCGGGCTCATTAGATTCCTCACTAGTTCGCAATTCCTCTTCCTTCTTGGCTAAAGATATCTGCTGAAGGTAAAGGGGGTGATTACTTTTCTGCAATTTTAGGAAAAGCGTGAAGCGAGGATTTGGGGGCAGACTATCGGGTAGAAGTAATCTGCTCTCCAGACGAAGCGAATTAGTTAACAATGAGGTTGATATTTGCGAACCCTTTATTTTATCAAACCGATACCCATCTTGATTTACGATCAGCAACTGCACTTCTATATCAAGCGTATCGGGTAACTCCCCCACCCCTATAGCACTCCAGAGCAGTGAGTCTGAGGGCTGTAGATCCTCACTATTGTATATTGACTGAGTATATATAAACAGTCTCTCCTTAGCAGGAATGTAGAGCCGTTTGTCTGTGGACCAAAAGCTCTCCCCTGGCTCAAACCGCACTCTATATTTATGTATAGAGTCGGTAAGAAAAGTATCCACCACGGCTTTTGAAGCCTCCAATTCGGCATTGATTTGCGTATAGATGTCGGATAATTTGTGGGCATTGGCAGAGTACCAGACGAATGAAGAGTCGTACTCGGCACGAGTTACCCCATGCTTCTTAAACACCCCTTCGTAGGATGAAATTGCAATAGAGTCAGAGTAATTATTCTGCTGTAAGTAAGCCTCAGTGAGAATCAGATCCTTAGTGATGGCTCTCATTTTCTTCTCTCCTAAGACATCAAATGGCTTTTGGCACTGAGTCATTAGGAGCATCAGTAAAAGAAATATGGTGCCCAGTCTAAGCCTCTTCATCTTCTTTAGTGGCAACTTTATCCTCTTCCACACTCTTCGAACCGCCTAGCAGATGGCTAAATGAATGGGCATAAAAAAGGATGAGACAGACAACCCCTACAGAGATGCAAGCATCCGCAAAGTTGAATATCGGTCTGAAGAATACCAATTCCTGTCCGCCCCAAAAAGGCATCCACTCTGGCCAAGTGGTATTGATGATAGGGAAGTAAAACATATCAACCACTTTGCCGTAAAGCCAATTGGCATACCCTCCTCCCTCGGGAAATAAGGTAGCTATCTGTCCATAACTATGTGAGAATATCTTTCCATAGAAAATGGAGTCAATGATATTACCGACTGCCCCTGAAAAGATAGCTACCATACAGAGTAGGAAACCAATAGAGTACCGACCCTTGATGATTTTAGCTACCAACCACGCAATGGCTACACTCGCCATTATGCGGAATATCGTGAGGAATAGCTTATCTATCACCTCCCATCCAAATGCCATCCCCGGGTTTTCAGTGAAATAGAGGTAAAACCAATCGGTCACATGAATGCTCTCACCAAGCATCAAGTGGGTTTTGATCCATATCTTGATAGCCTGGTCTATAAGTAGCAGTGCGAGAGCAAATAGAATAGCTATCCACGCACGCGACTTTGTAGTGTAGCGTGCATCTAAAGCCATTGTGGTTGAACGAACCATAAAAGACTTCCCTATTACTTATGTCCCGACTCCTTGGCCTCTATACTTAGTGTAGCGTGAGGCACAGCACGAAGCCGCTCCTTGGGGATAAGCTTTCCTGTAGCTCTACAGATCCCGTAAGTGCCATTCTCAATTCTCACAAGTGCCGCCTCAAGGTTCTTAATAAACTTCTGCTGCCTTGCTGCTTGGCTTGCAGTCTCCTGCTTTGAGAGGAGCATCGCACTCTCTGTAAGGTTTTTATACGTAGGGGTGGTATCGGTAATATCGTTACCATCATTCGTATCCAGCGTAGAGACCAGTAGGTCATAGTTGCGACGTGCCTTAGCTAGCTTCTTCTCTATTATCTCGCGGAATTCTTGTAGTTCCTCCGGACTGTAGCTATTCTTTTCCATATCTCTATCTCTATTCAAAACGTTCTTAACTTACTCAGCTTTATTAATCAGAATGGAGAGGCTCACCTCCTCATCTAGGTCTAGTGGCTCACCCTCATTATGGAGATCTCTCATCGTGATCTCCAAAGCTTGCACTTGGGTGGCGATATAGTCGTGATGAGCTTTGAGCACCTCCTCGATCTGACTATTATTCTCGAGTACAATATTTATCTTATCCGATACGTTGAAGTCCTTCGCCTTACGGATATTCTGAATTCTATTCACCAGCTCCCTTGCCAATCCCTCAAGTCGTAGTTCGGGAGTGATCGTCTCATCAAGTGCCACTGTAATGGCGCCCTCATTCTGTACCAGCCAACCTGGCACATCATCAGAGATCACCTCTACTTGGTCTAGGAGAATCTCCTTGCCAAGGTACTCCAACTTCCCATTATTCTGGAAGTCAATAATATCTTTATTCGACAACCCTCCGAGATAGGCTGCTACTTGCTTCATCTCCTTGCCAAAGACAGGGCCTAAAGCCTTGAAGTTGGGCTTAATCTTACGCTGAACCACATCGGCCGAAGTATCGGCAAACACCAGTTCCTTTACATTCACCTCATTAAGGATCAGCTCCTTCACCCTGTCAATTGCTTCGCGTGCTACCGCATCGTCGGTAAGCACTAAAAACTTAGAGAGTGGCTGACGCACCTTGATATCCATACGACGGCGAAGTGCTAGCACCATACTGCTGATTCGCTGTGCATAGTCCATCGACTCCTCTAGTCCCTTGTGGATCAGTGTTTCATCCGCTTCGGGGAAGGCCGTGAGATGAACCGATCTATCACCATTGGTAAGGTCACGATACAGACGATCTGCATAGAAAGGCGACACCGGAGCGATGAGCTTCGCAACGGTCACCAGACAGTGGTATAAGGTTTGGTAAGCAGAGACTTTATCCTCGCTCATACCCCCACCCCAGAAGCGCTTACGTGCTAGTCGCACATACCAATTGCTCAATTGATCATTTACAAAGTCCGAGATCGCACGTGCTGCCTTGGTTGGCTCATAGTCGTCCAAGTCAGTAGTTACCTCCTTAATCAAGCTATTGAGAGCCGAGATAATCCAGCGGTCTAGCTCTGGTCGTTTTTCGTAAGGAATCGCCTCACTCTCTGGGTCAAAATGGTCAATATTGGCATAGAGTGCAAAGAATGAATAGGTATTGAAGAGAGTCCCGAAGAACTTACGCTGCACCTCGTCCACCCCATCCATATCAAAGCGGAGGTTATCCCATGGAGATGAGTTACTAATCATATACCATCGGAGCGGGTCAGACCCCTTCTCCTCAATCGCCCCAAATGGGTCTACGCCATTGCCTAGGCGCTTACTCATCTTATTGCCATTCTTATCCAATACCAATCCATTGGAGATGACATTCTTAAAGGCGACACTATCAAAAATCATGGTGCTGATGGCGTGGAGCGTAAAGAACCACCCACGAGTCTGATCCACTCCTTCGGCAATAAAGTCGGCCGGATAGAAGCCGTGGTCATCAATCAGCTCCTTATTTTCAAATGGGTAGTGCAATTGAGCATAAGGCATCGCACCAGAGTCAAACCAAACGTCAATGAGATCCTTCTCACGGTACATAGGCTGCCCTGAGGCACTCACCAGTACAATCTCATCTACATAAGGGCGGTGTAGCTCAATACTTCCATAATTGTCGCTACTATTATCGCCCACCACAAATCCAGCATAAGGGTTCTGCTTCATCAGCCCCTTAGCAACCGATTTATCTATCTCTTTTTTGAGCTCCTCTACCGAGCCAATACAGAGCTCCTCACGCCCATCCTCTGTCCGCCAAATAGGCAGTGGGGTGCCCCAGTAGCGAGAGCGGCTTAGGTTCCAATCCTGAAGATTTTGCAGCCACATACCAAAGCGACCAGCTCCTGTACTTGCAGGCTTCCAATAAATAGTGTTATTTAGCTCCTGCATACGCTCCTTAAGGGCGGTACTGCGGATAAACCAACTATCCAATGGGTAGTAAAGAATTGGCTTATCGGTACGCCAGCAATGAGGGTAGCTGTGGCTCTGCTTTTCAATCTTAAAGGCAAGCCCACGCTGCTTCAGCTGCATACAGATAGATATGTCGAGCGTCTCATCCTTATCGGTGAGCTGCTCATCGTAGCTATTCTTTACAAATCTACCCTCAAACTCTTGATACGCCTTGGCATCCATCTTCTCACTTACGAAGTCAGGGTCTAGTTCCTCAAGGAGGAAGTACTTACCTTGTAGGTCCACCATTGGACGCTCTTTACCCTCCTTATCAAGTAGCATCAGAGCTGGCACCCCATGGGCATTCGCCACCTTTTGGTCATCAGCACCAAACGTAGGTGCAATGTGTACAATACCCGTACCATCTTCTGTCGATACAAAGTCACCAGTAATCACTCTATATGCACCCTCCCCAGGGTTTACCCAAGAGAAAAGTGGCTGGTACATCATTCCCTCTAGGTCACTACCAGTATAGGTCTTGATTACTCGATAAGGCATCACTTTCGCCCCCTTTTCGGGCATCTCCATAGGTAGCTCCGCCCCTTCTGGGTTGAAGTATGCCGAGAGTAGTGGCTTCGCCAAAATAGCAGTCATCGGCTCTAATGAATAGGGGTTGTAGGTCTGTACAGCCACATATTCAATCTTTGGTCCTACAGCAAGCGCTGTATTACTTGGCAAAGTCCAAGGGGTGGTGGTCCAAGCGATAAAGTAAGCCGTGCCGTGTGCAGTCAGCTCTTTTGCAGGCTCTTTGATCTCAAACATCACCGTCGCCATCGTATCCTTTACATCTCGGTAGGTGCCTGGCTGATTCAGCTCGTGAGAGCTAAGCCCAGTACCTGCAGCCGGCGAATAGGGCTGAATGGTGTACCCCTTGTAGAGCAATCCCTTCTCGTAGAGTTGCTTGAGTAGGTACCAGAGGGTCTCAATATAGCGATTGTCGTAGGTGATGTAGGGGTGATCCATATCCACCCAATAGCCCATCTTCTCCGTGAGGCTACGCCACTCAGCAGTGTACTTCATCACCTCCTCACGGCAAGCCTGATTGTACTCCTCTACACTGATTTTACTTCCGATATCGGCCTTGGTAATGTGCAGACGTTTCTCCACACCAAGCTCCACAGGTAGCCCATGAGTATCCCAGCCAGCTTTACGCTCTACTAGGTACCCCTTCATAGTCTTGTACCGACAAAATAGATCCTTGATAGTACGTGCCATGACGTGATGGATTCCCGGCATGCCATTGGCGGAAGGAGGTCCTTCGTAAAAGATAAACCTAGGTGCCCCTGCTCTCTCAGCTAGGGAAGCCTTGAAAAGATCTTCAGCCTGCCACTTCGCAAGCATATCTTTATTGATATCTGATAAGTTCAGTCCGCTATGTTCGGCAAATCGTTTGTTGCTACCCATAC
Organism: Porphyromonas sp. HMSC077F02; assembly: GCF_001815465.1. Taxonomy (NCBI): domain Bacteria; kingdom Pseudomonadati; phylum Bacteroidota; class Bacteroidia; order Bacteroidales; family Porphyromonadaceae; genus Porphyromonas; species Porphyromonas sp. HMSC077F02. Next base: position 18,773 of record NZ_KV820665.1, read on the forward strand.
AAGTTATCGTTATTTGTAGATGGCTCTCGCCATCTTTTTACTCTTGATTTAATTAATGTGCAAATATACCTCTTTTCAATTAGATAGCCTTAGTACAGTCCGAGAACTTATGGGTACGCATTAGAGTTGCAAATAAACTTTTCGCTCGTCCACCACGTCCGACTTGTCTGACCCGTCCGACTTATCCGATCTGTCCGACTTATCCGATCTGTCCGACTTGTCCGATAAGTCACCCCCGATTAATCGCCCTCTAGTAAGGACCTCGAAGATCCTTACCCCATAGCCTCCCCCCTACGAATACCATACAGTAAGACCTTTCTAATGGCGTAACCCCAGCTCCATCTTGAGGGTACACACAATAATAGAGCTACTTCAAAACCGGATAGCCTGCATCTAACCACCCAAGTATACCGTCCTTGAGATTGACGATGCTGTAGCCCTCCTTTTCTAGTTCCTTGGCGGCCATCATACTCCTCTTGCCCGAACGACAGTAGAGATAAATTGGCTGGCTCTTGTCTAGTTGCTCACTTACCTTTTTCGTAAAGCTTGGGCCCTGCACATCAATATTGATCGCAGACTCTAGATGCCCCTCGGCAAATTCTTCCGCAGTACGGACATCAAGAAGCTGTACCTCTGAAGCCCCGCTAATTCGTTCTTTGAATGTAGCAGAGTCCACCGTCTCTATCTTTTGTGATGCTTGGCACGATCCAAAAAGCATTGTAAATATCCCCATAATGATGCTGTAGTAAAGTATTCGTTTCATTTATATCTCTAACGTTATTATCATTTGCATGGTGTACACCTAACTACACAAACATACCAATAATTGTACAGATATCAGACCATCACCGCCCCACCCTCAGGGGTTTCGCATTAGGGATTTACTAATGCGAAACCCCTAAGTATTCAGCAGATTTATTTGGTACGCAAAACATTTTTATTTTACGTACCAAATAGAAATACTTTAGGTAAGAAACAGAATCGTTTGATACACCGATTATTTTGGACTCCAATTTAGGGCCATTTGATATCTTGAGAATGTTGCACGAAGGATGAGATGCAAGGCCTGAGGATGAGGGCAAGGTGCACGCAGGGCACCAAGGCCCCACCGGGGCTGAAGGGAGCGTACTCACGTACGTGACCGAGGCCGAATTCCGAGAGCAACGAAGCAGTTCGCCTTCGTGCAACAGTCACAATAAACTATGAATATCAAAGTGCAACCCCTTCGGGGTAGTAGTTTGCAGTCTATTCCTCTTCCCAACCTTCTCCTCGCAGGT
>NZ_KV820665.1:20149-27685 GCF_001815465.1 Porphyromonas sp. HMSC077F02
GGGTTAATAGACCATGGAAGCCCTTCGGGCTTCTATCATCACTCCACTAAAAAGGATCTGAAATGGATATTTATTAAGTCATCCATAGCGCTTATCCAAAAAAAACTGAAAATCATTTACTTACAAAAGTCATTCGGTGTTTTTGTGGCAATCCATTCGGTGTTTTTGTGGCAATTCGTTCGGTGTTTTTGTGGTGGTGGGGCGTAGGGTACGCGAGGAGGAAAATAAGTAGCATTTGCACGACGTTTTACGCCCTAGTTAGTAGAGCAAAAGTTGAGTTGCAACTAAGCATTTGCTGAGATGCAACAAAGCAAATGCTTAGTTGCATAACCAATCGCTTAGTTGCAACTCGGCAAATGTCAAAATAGAACCCTGATTATCAACCACTTACAAAAGTACTCCCAGCAGCCTACATTTCACCATAATTCGGCATACCAAAATCCTCCTGCAACTTCTTAACCGATTTGCAGGAAAATGTGTGAGAATCGCCTATCGTGGAACACTCTCAAAAAAAAGGAGATGAAGGTGGACAGGGTTATTTGCCGTTATGGCCTAGGAGCTTTTTCTCTTTTAGCACTTCATAGCGGGGGATAATCTCGTCTCGTACCACTTCGCCCCAGGAGGAGCCAAGCTGTTGGGAGACGTGGTCGGCAACCTTATCAAGGTGTTGGCGGTTATTCACAAGTTCACGAATCTTATCGGCGTAAGCTTGTGGGGTACTCTCAGAGGTAAAGCCATTCACGCCCTCCTCCACAAAGGTGGCGCAGGTACTCTCACGTAGCAGTAATGAGGGGGTGTGCATGGCAGCTGCTTCTCGAATCACATTGCCAAAGGTATCATAGAGTGAGGGGAAGAGGAAGAGGTCGGCAGCAGCGTAGTAGCTCATCAATTGTACGCGGTCTGATACCAAACCAGCAAACTTCACCTTCTCCCCTAGCCCGAGGGCGATTGTCTTCTCCTCAAACTGTTCTTTGGCATTGCCAGTCCCCACAAAGAGCATTCGAAATGGGAGGTCATCAAGCAGAGCCAAGCTATCCAAAATGAGGTCGATATTCTTATGTACAATGTGCTGGCCTACGAATAGGAAAAGGGGCATATCATCTGCTAGTCCTAGCTCATGGCGACATGAAACCCTTGCTGATCTCCAATCCACTCCAGCGGTCTCAATGCCCATTGGCACGATCTCAACTGGGCCGTAGTAACCATACTCAATCAGTGTCTTTTCGATAGAAGGGTCGGCAATCCACACCTCATCGGCACTGGTATAAAACTTTACGATCTTCTCTACCACTAGCTCGGTAATCCCTTCGCTCTTGGTGGCTTGGTAGATATCATCCCAATACTTAGAGTGAAATGTAGCGATGAAGGGGACCTTATTCTTTCGGGCTATCTTTTTGCCCAACTGACCTACTGAGAAAGGGCTATGACAGTGGACAATATCAAAGTCCATTCCCTTCACCTCCGAGAGCACTGGGCTAGGAAGTGTGGAAAAGGCATACCCATAGGGCTTGCGATTACGCAATAATATAGTGGGCAATCGCTTTACATCAAAGGGCTCCTGAAAGGGCTCGCCCTCCGCATTGGCAGTCACCACCGACAGATCCACACCAGCTTTGTGCAACTCTAGTGCCGTATAATACTGCCCAACCCCTACCCCATCTATCGCGGGTGGAAAACTATCTACAAAAATACCCAACATAGTTACTTACATCGTTCTCAAATCAATAATAAAAAGATTGGCTAGTGAGACATCTCCTCACCGGTCTCATCGTAATAGCTAAAAAGGAAATCGTCGTAAGGGAAGCGAGTGACGTGGATCTCCTTCACACGCTCGTAGAGACGCTCCTTGAGCTCTTCAATCCCTAGCCCCTCTTTGGCCGAAATGAATAGCACGTCCTCCTCACCCTGCTTCGCCATCCAGGTCTTTTTCAGCTCCTCCAACGAGATATTTTCTTTGGTGGCTGGCGTGAGGTCGTCCTCATCTTTGGGTTCAAAGGTAAAGGCATCAACCTTATTAAAGATAAGGATTGTGGGCTTTTTCTCTCCGTCGAGTATTTCACTGAGGGTTTGATTGACCACTGCTATCTGCTCCTCAAAGGCGGGATGTGACACATCAACTACGTGGATAAGGATATCGGACTCCTTCACCTCGTCGAGTGTCGACTTGAAGGACTCTATCAGCTCGGTTGGTAGCTTACGGATAAACCCAACCGTATCGGAGAGGAGAAATGGTAGGTTCTTTACCACCACCTTGCGGACGGTAGTATCGAGGGTGGCGAAGAGTTTGTTCTCGGCAAATACTTCGCTCTTGGCTAGGAGATTCAGGATGGTAGACTTTCCCACATTCGTATAGCCGACTAGTGCCACTCGCACCATCTTACCTCTATTCTTGCGTTGCACCACTTTCTGCTTGGCGATCTTATCTAGCTCCTCTTTGAGCTTGGCAATCTTATCCAATACTATTCGGCGGTCGGTCTCTAGCTGAGTCTCACCAGGTCCACGCATCAAGGCACCTCCGCCTCGCTGTCTATCCAAGTGGCTCCACAATCTCGTTAGTCGTGGAAGGAGGTAATTGTATTGAGCCAGCTCCACCTGTGTCTTGGCGTGAGCTGTGCGTGCTCTGGAGGCGAAGATATCTAGGATAAGGGAGGTGCGGTCTAGCACACGCACCTTGAGCTTTTGCTCGATATTACGCATCTGATTGGGGGATAGTTCGTCGTCGAATATCACGGTACCTATCTCGTCCTCCTCTATTTTATCGGCAATCTCCTGGAGCTTGCCACTCCCTATAAATGTAGCTCCGTTGGGGTGCTCTAGCCTTTGCGTAAAGCTCTCCACTGCCTGTATCTGTGCGGTATGCGCTAAAAAGGCCAATTCCTCTAGGTACTCATTGACCTCTTGCTCCGACTCATCGGGGGTCACGAGGCCCACAAGGTAGGCGCGATCAGTAGCTGCATCTGTCTTTATAAAGTCTCTCATTTCTATTCTCTCTTTGGCTTATTCACAAAGGTACAAAAAAGAATAGATACACTTGAGATAGGAATACTTGCGGTACAGGGGTTACGCATTAGAAAGCTCTTGCCGTATGGTTTTTAGCAGGGTGTCTTTGAGAAAGGACCTCGGCAGAGGTCCGACGGATCCTAGCCCCCGAGTCGGAGGGGGCTAGGCCCCCGAACGACCGGGGGATCAACGGTCATCCCCCCCTATCCCACGACCCCTTGCGGGTCGGACAACCGCATCAGATTAATACTGGAATGAGTTGTCCGACCCGCAAGGGGTCGAATGGTGAAGGTGGGTCGTTTTCTGTCCCCTAGTCATCGGCTCTACGAGCCTTGACTAAGTGCTATGATCCGTCTGACCTCCCACAAGGGGAGGTCAGTCACGGTTAGACCTTTCTAATGCGTAACCCCTGAATGGGGCACACGTAGCATTAAGAAGAGAAGTCCCTTGCGCCTTTGGCACAAGGGACTTCTCTCTTTATATGTGACAGACCGTTACTTCAGATAGGCCTCAGCAAGTGAAACCCAATAATTGGCTCCGATAGGGAAAATATCTTGATCCAAGATATACTTGGGGTGATGCACCATTGGGGTATCTCCATTGCCAATCATCAAGTAGGTACCTGGCTTCTTCTGGAGCATAAAGGCAAAATCCTCGCTACTCATAAAGGAGGCAGCTGGATTGACCACATTTTCCGCTCCATAAGTATCTATCGCTACTTGAGTGGCAAAGGCAGTCTCCTCGGGAGTATTGACGAGTACAGCCCCAGGCTGACCCTCTCTAATCTCGTAGGTACAGCCATAACACTCTGCTTGGGCTTTGGTGATTTCACGGATACGACGTAGCACCAACTCCCGATCCTCGGCAATCATATTGCGCACCGATAGACGTAGGATGGCACTATTGGCAATCACATTGCCAGCGTTACCAGCGATAAAGGCTCCGATGGTGACGACAGCATTGTGCCAAGGACTGAGGTTGCGTGAGACAATTGTCTGAAGTGCCATCACGAGCGAAGCCCCTGCTACCACGGGATCAATACTCAATTCGGGCATAGATCCGTGCGATCCTTTGCCCACTAATTCGATCTCCCAATTATCCACGGCCGACATGGTGGCTCCCTCCCGGAAGTAGAGTTTGCCCTTTTCAAGTCCAGGAATATTGTGCATAGCGTAGACGGCATCAACTGGGTACTTTTCGAATAGCCCATCCGCGATCATGCCAGGGCTACCTTGCATGGTCTCCTCTGCCGGCTGGAAGATAAGTGTCAGTGTGCCATTGAAATTCTTGGTCTTCATAAGATACTTAGCTGCCCCTAGCAACATGGCGGTATGGCCATCGTGCCCACAGAGGTGCGACTTGCCCTCAATAACGCTTCGATAGGAAAGTTCATTGACCTCCTCTATGGGGAGTGCATCGAACTCAGCCCTGATACCAAGGTTTTTGGTACCATTTCCCACTTTGAGGGTAGCCACCAATCCCGTTGTGCCGATGCCTTCTTCTACCTCATAGCCCATTGCACGAAGCTCTGAAGCGATGTATTTGGCGGAGTTGACCTCTTCGAGTGCTACCTCGGGGTGCTTGTGCAAATGCTCTTGCCACTCCCTCATCTTTGGTGCGAGGGCTTCTATCTCTTTTCTAACTTTCATATACTTTATTCAAGATGAATAGGGATTACTTTTTACTTTGTTTGGGAACGGTGATGGAGATTACCACAATCGCAAGCAGCACCATACAGATATTATAGGCCATAGCTATCATTGCAGACTGTCTAAAGACGAGGTTGGACTGTTCACCAATGAACATTTGATTGAAAAAACTATTTTCAGGTGCCAGTTGTTGTCCACTTCCAGAGAGCAAACCGTAGTAAATGGCACTAGAAACTGCAATACCAAAGGCGGAACCGAGTGATGAAGCCATCTTGTAAATACCTGACCCAGCTGCAGATTCCTTTGGAGGAAGGGTGGAGAGGGCAGCGTCGGTAGAAGGGGTGGCATAGCAAGCTAGGCCAAGTCCGAAGAGTGCGTACCCGACTCCCATCAAGATAAGATAGGTTTCTCGCATCACGTTGGTAGGCAACATCACTAGGAAAGCGAGCATAACGATAAAGCTTCCTAGTAGCATCGGCCTTCGTGGTCCGTACTTCTGCAACAGTCGCTCTCCGATCCGAATAAAAGCAATGATCACCACTCCATAACCAATAGATAGGAAGCCGATGACACTGCCATCGTAATCGGTCGCGGCAGACATTAGTGCGGGGATAACGACTAGTACGCCGGCGGTGCTATTGAGAATAAAATTGGAGATGGTGGCTCCTGTAAAGGTTTTATTCTGAAAGAGCCGAATATTGACGAAAGGTAGCTCTACTCCTGATTCGATACTTACGAATAGGATAAGTCCTATAATTGCCACTGCCGTTAAGACCATAGTAATAGGGTTGTTCCATCCCCAACTGCTACCATAGTTGATCACTATCATCAAGCAGATGACGGAGATCATAAAGATGACCATCCCCTTGAAGTCAAACGTTACATCTTTGGCACCCTCCACATAGTTGCGAGGAATCTCTCGCACCAGTAAAAGTCCGATAAAGGCGGTTACAGCTGCCAAGACAAAAATAGAGCGCCAGCCCAAAAAGGAGGTCATATTGGCACCGACGAAAGTGGCGAAGCTTGTGCCACCCCAAGTGCCCATACTCCAAAGACTGATGGCTCTTTGACGCTCTTTTTCCTCCCAAAACTGAGCGATTATCGCCAGTGAAGCAGGCATGATACAGGCTGCTGACACCCCTTGCAGGGTACGACCCGTCAGCATAAATGGGAGGGTCCAAATACTACTAGCAGGGGTAGTAGCAATAAGAATACCTCCTACAATGGCAGCATAAAAGCCCCAACGCAATGTCTTAGCACGTCCGTAGCGATCGGCAATATTACCAAACATCACAACGGTCACACCCGAGACAAGGGAGGTAATCGTTACGGCAAGCCCTAAGGCACCTCTATCAATCTGAAGATCTTTTTGCACAACATCTTGAATACTCAGCATGGTCATGCCAAATAACCAAAATGAAAGCAGACCTAATATAATTCCGATAAGCACCTTATCATTTCCACGATAAGTAGTTGATGTACTAGATTCAGTCATAATATCTCTTGATTAAATACGTTAAATATATCCTTTGATCTTACTCTATCTTAGAAATCACTTAAATCACATGACAAGATAAGAAAATAACTATAAACAGCGAATAACTACCACCTGATTTTTCAGGTGACTGCCCTACCCTTAAAGATAAAAAACAAACTTTGAAACCACTTTTGTGCTCAAATCCTTTGGCTGTAACGAAATAATTGTTATCTTTGCACTCGATTGGAAGTGTGGGTGAGTGGCTGAAACCACCAGTTTGCTAAACTGACGTACGGGCAACCGTACCGGGGGTTCGAATCCCCCCGCTTCCGCGACAAAGAAACCGCTCAGAGCCTAATACATTGGCTTTGAGCGGTTTTTTATTTACATAAGTGGGTACAAAATCGGGTACATCGGTATTGATAGGGTCTAATTTGGGTACATTTTTAAGACTTGTCCCCGTTTGGGTACATAGTCTGCTTTTTAACCTTCACCACCTCAACACTCAGCCCCAGAGGCTTTGCCATCGCCTCTATCGTCTCAAGCGTCGGATTTGTCAAGCCCCGAAGCGTTGCCGAAATCGTCCGCCTCGTAAGTCCAGACAATTGAGCAAGGCGGTAAATAGTTACCGCCTGCTCATTCATCTCTTGCTTTATGATTTGGATAGCGTCACTCATCTACCTCTACTATATCAAAGTCATAGACCCCGATCCCGAAGCTATCTGCCCCCTCGCTCATCTCTTTAGCTGTGAAGGCTATGCTCTCACCGCTGTTGCAATCGTAAAGCAGTGCACCGCCCACTTCTACCTCTGCTAATAGCGATCTGCGAACATCGTCAGCATCAAAGTCATCTGGGCAAGTGTCTTGCGTCGTGAAGAATTGCAAGTCGTCAAAGCCTTGCCCGCCCTCTGCTAGCTCATTAGTAAATAGCCCTGCAACGTCTATTCTGTTGCTGTCATTTAGGCTATTAAATACCTCGCTGCTCTCTTGCTCTTTGATAATAAACTTTTTCATCATTTAGGGTGTGCAGTTATCAAGCATTGCACTCATCGCCTTTTGCGTTTGTTGTGTTATTATATAGGTGTTACCCCTATCTGTGAACAAAGGTAGCAATTATTCTGAACATAGGGTAATATAATACCCTATATTATAGTTAAACTATCTTAAATTATTTGCAAGCTAGAATAAAAAAGTCGTATATTTGCGGAGCAAACACGAATTATCCAATCCAAGTGTGATAATGTTTGCGCGTTTGTTGTGAATTGATTTTTAGGGAATAATCTCACAACGTGAGGGGTGGCGAAAGCTACCCCTCTTTTCGTCGTATGACGGGCATGTCATACAAAAGCGAGGGGGATGGCTCCTACACCACCCCCCCTCTGGAGAGAAAATCACTCATCTACATAGAAG
>NZ_KV820666.1:0-346 GCF_001815465.1 Porphyromonas sp. HMSC077F02
GACTGCCGTATCACACGAAATGTCGGATGAACCGAGATTGTGCGGTATAAGAGCCAGACATAAAATCCACCTAAAATAGGGCCACATAGCCATCTTGTAATTGATTGGAAAACAGCGTTATACAAAAGCGTTTGTCGAGATACAACTAAGCAGTCGGCGAGATGCAACTAAGCAATTGCCGAGATGCAACTCGCCGATCGCTTAGTTGCATCTCAACTTTTGCCCTCTTAGCCCATGGGTTTATTGAGGTCGAAAATTGTTGTACGAAGGTGAGCCAAACTGTCTAGGTTTTCGAAAGGAGGCCATGGTATCAAAAATGGTTCATCCGACATTTCGTGTGATACGG
>NZ_KV820667.1:0-213 GCF_001815465.1 Porphyromonas sp. HMSC077F02
TCAGAAAACTTTCGTTTCCCGACCTACTCGATTACCCATACCAAGCAAAAGCATTCATTCCCCTCCCCAAGAAAGTACAAGTCAAGAGTGTTGCACGAAGGTGATCTGCTTCGTTGCTTTCGGAATGCGAGCTTGGTCACGTCAGGTTTTCAAACCGATATTAGGTGAAAATCTGACTAAAATGAGAATGTTGCACGAAGTGCCATTCTCGCA
>NZ_KV820667.1:313-16727 GCF_001815465.1 Porphyromonas sp. HMSC077F02
CGAAGCAGATCGCCTTCGTGCAACAGTCTCAAAATGGGGCCTTGAAGATGCTTTCGGAACCAGTTGAAATTCAATACCATACAAAAAGCGTTTGCCGAGATGCAACTAAGCAATCGGCGAGTTGCAAGAAAGCTTTTGCTTAGTTGCATCTCCACTTTTACTCTACTAGTATAGAGGTTTCTATAGAGGGTGAAACGATGGAGTGTGACCCATGTGGTTATCGTGCTCCCTATAAAAAGAGGAGGCAAAGGAGTGAGTTATGGAAATCTTTTGCTACCTTTGTACCTAGCGATGGGGTGGTTGTCTCCACGCGGTGTGTTTTTGGCCCAGTAGCTCAGCTGAATAGAGCGTCAGATTCCGGTTCTGAAGGTCGGGGGTTTGAATCCCTTCTGGGTCACGATGGGGCTACTGATGTAGCTCAGACAAAACGAACAGAACTTACAAACTTACAATATTCGAAGTATATGAAGGGGATTACCTATCTTGGGATTTTGGTAGAGGTGATTGGCGCCGCTATATTGATTTATCTAGGCTTTGCTGGCACAGGGCAGACCAATACTGGTTTGGTGATAGGTCTTGTACTGGTGATTGTGGGCTTTTTGCTACACATCTTCCTCGATAAAAAGTACAATTCTCTCCCCGAAGAGAATCAGTAATCATCACTTCTCAGAGCTGGAGGAGTGTAGGATGACGACCTAGAGGTGATGCAATCGCTGGGTGGTCGTCCTATCTGTACACTATTCTAAGCTAGTAGGGAGGTAACTTAATAGAGCGACGAGATGAAGGGTGGCTACTTTACCGAGCGTCCGTTGGTGGTGGTTGGTGCCACGGGGCGGCTATCTAGTGAATTGATATTCTATGCTCTGCTACAGCGTTTCAGTCGTCGACTGGTGCTTTGTGGCGGGAGCGAGGAGCGGCTTCAGGGGCTTAAGGACGAGATAGAGGAGTCGGGCTTCGGAGAAATTGAGATTCATACCACCCTCTCGATGGAGGAGGCGGTATCGGAGGGGGGATATCTGCTCTTTGCCAAGAGTGTGCAGAGTAGTCCTACCACTCGCGAGGCGATGCTATTGAGCAATGCTCCCTTTGCAGTGGAGTGTGGGCGTGCACTCTCCGCTGTGAGGGACAAAGTGGAGCGGGTGGTCTGCGTGAGCAATCCCTCCGACCTGATGGGGCTCACTCTGCTGGTGCATAGTGGATTGTCGCCCGAACGGGTAATGAGCCTTTCGTCGCTAGATACCGAGCGCTTCCGAAGGACGTTGGTGCGTCGGTTGGGGGTACCGCCTAGGGTACTTAGCGATGTCTACACCTTGGGAAGCCATGATGGAGCAATGGCACCGATGCTTGATAGAGTTCGGGTGAATGGTACTTCGCTGAGCGAGATGGGCATCAGCAGTGAGGAGGAGGTGGAGCTGGTGCGTGCGGTGCGGTATGGTGGCATCTCTATCTACAAGCAGAGAGGTCAGACTGCCTATCAAAGCCCAGCGGTGCATGTATTGCGGATGCTGATGGCCACGGACCGTGAGCCTTTTGAGCTCCCTACGGCTAGGTATCATCACTCCCGTCGGTATCCTCATACCTTTGGTTCGCTTCTCACCAAGATAGATAGCCAAGGGTGCCACCATCTGCCCACGAAGCTCACAGCTCGCGATGGGGCGGCACTGGAAGGGGCATTTGCTTCGATTGAAAGGATGAGGCAACAATTGATAAAGGGTGGGTATCTGCCCGACCCTAGTGAGTGGGAGTGTCTCCTCCAGAGGGAAGAGGAGTTGGTGGAAATGATATAATATGATACAATATATAAAGGGAGAAGATGCAAAAGATATATAGCTCGAGAGAGATCGCGGAGATGGAGGCAGAGCTGGTGGCAGAGCGTACCGATTGGGAGGATGCCTCGGAGCTGATGGCGCACAAGGGAATTGCGGTATGCAATCGCCTGAAGCAGGACTTCTATGCTGCTCGCCGTGCGGTGATCTTTGCTGGGCCCAACGAAAAGGGGGCTTTGGCGATCAGGGTAGCCACCTCGCTAGTGGGCATGCAGTATGATGTAGAGGTATTGCTCCTGAATCCTAAAGGTACTTTGCCCGACGATGTGGCCCATGAGCGTGATGCCTTTATGGAAGTTTCATCGCACCTCACCGAGGTGACGACCAATGCTTTTGCCCTCCCAGAGCTGGCTCCCCAAGACCTTCTGATTGATGGAATACAGGGGCAGGAGCTGATGCCTTCGCTCAATAATGTGACGAAGTACCTCAATCAGATAAAGGCGATCAAGGTGGCACTGGAGATCCCCTCTGGTATGAGTGAAGAAGTGGAGGGGCCTATTGACTATACCAAGATATTAAAGGCCGACGTCACCTACACCTTTTATAGTCCTAAGCTGCTACTCCTTTTGCCTGAAAATGAGCCTTATGTGGGTCAGTGGCGGGTGCTTTATCCTAGTTTTTATAGTGCCAAAAGTACGTCCAATGCCCCCTATATGTACTTCGGTACGCAGGAGATGGAGCAGGTGCTACCCTTGCGTAAGCGCTTCTCCAATAAGTATGACTATGGCAAGGATCTACTCATAGCAGGCGCTAAGGGGATGATGGGGGCTGCGGTGCTGGCTGGTAGAGCAGCGATGGCTTCGGGAGCGGGGCATCTGACGGTGCATGTGCCTTCGGGTCAGGCTGCTATTTTGCATACCTCTCTGCCTGAGGCATTGGTGCGTGAAGACGGATCGGAGGAGAGCTTCTCCTCCACCAGCTATTCGCTCACCGACTATACCACGATTGCCGTGGGGCCAGGCCTTGGGCGAAGTACAGAGAGCTTGCTAGGGCTAGAGCAACTCTTGGGTGGTTACACGCAGCCGATGGTGCTGGATGCCGATGCCCTATATCTCTTGGCTCAGGAGGAGGGGCGCCTCTTGGAGATGGTGCCAAAGGGCTCTATCCTCACCCCTCATGTGGGGGAGTTTGATCGTCTCTTTGGTCCTTCCCGAAATAGCTACGAGCGACTAGAGTTGGCACGGCGTGAGGCGGCTCGCCTGGGCATCTATATTTTGCTCAAAGGAGCCTATACGGCTACTGCTACGCCGATGGGTCAGGTGGTCTTTACGATGTCGGGCAATCCAGGGTTGGCAACTGCTGGCACTGGTGATGTGCTAACGGGTATTATCCTTGCACTATTGGGACAAAAGGTGCATCAGCTAGAGGCGTGTGTGGCAGGAGCCTTTATCCATGGGTTTGCTGCAGAGAGCTATAGCAGTGACTACTGCGAGCTTTCGCTTACAGCGGGTCGACTGATAGAGTACTTGCCGATTGCCTTTAAGCGCTTTACGAGCAATAGCTCCAATGCACTTTTTAGGTGACTAGTGGTGAGGTAGGGGTCGATTATTCAAGTCATTTTATTATCTTTGTGAGAGTTTAGGACTTGTATGGACGCTATTTTGTGGTAACGCTGTGGTGAGACGTAAGGGCACTCCCTATATACTCATTATCTTTGTGGGGTATTTCCTCTTCTCTCTGCTCCTCTCTCAAGGTGCAAAAGCAGGGAGGAGTAGGGCGGATATTGATGCCCTAGCACGTTATTTACAGTCAAGGGATACGCTGAATATTCGTGATAGCCTTGCAGTAGATAGCTTGGTGGTGGATAGCCTAGTGGTAGATTCACTGCCAGCCGATTCTCTCTCTACCGATTCCACACTCCTCAGTCAGCTTAAGGCACCTCTCGACTTTGAGAGTCAGGACTCTATTGTGATCTTACCGAAGCGCAACTTGCTCCGGATGTACGGCAATGGTCAGGTGAAGTACGAAAGTCAGCAGTTGCAGGGTGACTTCATGCAGATGCAGATCGATAGCGGTAATATCTACTCTACCTATATCGACTATCCCGACTCGCTCAATAGAGAGCGTATCTATGCCAAGATTACTAATGAGCAGGAGACCTATGAAGCAAAAAGCATCAATTATAATATCAATACGCAACAAGGCTATATCACCGATGTGGTGACGCAGCAGGGCGATGGCTTTGTGACGGCGGATCGGACGAAGCGGATTGGCAATGGTACGCTCAATCTGATGGATGGGAAGTACACCACCTGTGATAATCACGAGCATCCGCACTTCTATATTAGTCTGACTAAGGCAAAGGTGCGCCCTGGAAAGGATTTGGTTTCGGGTCCTCTTTATCTGGTGATCGCCGATGTGCCACTGCCTATTGGCTTGCCCTTTGCTTTCTTCCCTTTTACCACCTCACGCTCTTCGGGCCTAATAATGCCTACTTATGGCGATGAGATGGATCGTGGCTTTTACCTACGCAATGGCGGGTATTACTTTGCGATCAATGATTATGTAGACCTTCAGCTGACGGGAGATATCTACACCAAGGGGTCGTGGGGGGTGCAGGCGCAATCGACCTACCGCAAACGGTATCGGTATAGCGGAAGTATCAATGCGAGCTACATTGTGACCAAGCGAGGGGATAAGATCGCAGGCGACTACAGTAAGTCAAGTGACTTCCGCATTCAGTGGAGCCACCAGCAGGATGCTAAGGCCAATCCATATCGAAGCTTCTCGGCCAATGTCAATTTCTCTACCAGTTCGTACAATCACAATAACCTTGATGGGCTTTACAATCAAGCGGTGTTGGGAGAGAATACCAAGAGCTCTAGCATCAGTTTCAACCAACGCTTCCCCAATAGCCCGTGGAGTATATCGGGCTCTATGGATATCAATCAAAGGTCGCGCGATAAGACGCTCTCGGTGACGCTCCCCAACCTCTCTATCACGATGAGCCGTATCTACCCATTTAAGCGTAAGCAGCAGGTGGGTAAGGAACGGTGGTATGAAAAGATTTCGCTCTCTTACTCGGGGCAGTTGCGTAACTCGGTGCAGTCGAAGGAGGATGAGTTCTTTAAGAAAAACCTGATTCGGGACTGGCAAAATGGTATGAGCCACTCTATCCCTGTGAGTGCCTCTTTTGATCTATTCAATTATATCAAGGTGACCCCCTCCCTAAATTATACGGAGCGGTGGTACTCCTCGAGGGTTGCCCACGCCTACGACCCAGCTCTCAATAAGGTGGTGCCCACAGATACCACTTATGGCTTTAATAGGGTATTTGACTTTAGTGCTTCACTCGCTCTCTCCACCACGGTATATGGCTTTTGGAAGCCACTGCCATTTCTAGGTGACAAGGTGGATATGATTCGGCACCGTATGGAGCCCTCGATTTCTATTAACTACCGCCCCGACTTTGGCGATCCTAGATGGGGCTATTGGGAGCATCTCCGATACATCACGCCCGACGGACGGAAGGAGGAGCGGTTTGTATCCCCCTATGAGGGGCAGCTCTTTGGCGTGCCGGGGCGAGGTAAGAGTGGAAGCATAGGGCTGTCACTTGCCAATAACTTGGAGGCGAAAATTAAGAAGGACTCTACGGAGTTCAAAAAGATCAGTCTGATCGAGTCGCTAAACCTCTCCACAAGCTACAATCTAGCGGCCGACTCCTTTCAATGGAGCGACCTATCGGCTTCTATCTCTCTGAGGCTATCACAGAGTTTTACCCTCCGACTAGGGGGCGCTTTTGACCTTTATCTGTGGGATTATCACGAGCATGATGGTCGAATTATCCCCTACCGAGTGGATAAGCTGAGGGTGCTCAATGGTAAGGGAATAGGGCACTTTAAGGGAACGAGTACCTCTTTCTCCTACACCTTTAATCGGGAGACGATAAAAAAGATTACCAATCTCTTCTCAAAGAAAAAGACAGAGAATGATGGTGATGATGATGGTTCGTCCAACGACCCTCCTGACCAGCCCCCTACTTCGCCTAGAGGAGAGGAAGGCGGTGGCTCTCTTATGGGCGGCAAAAGTGGCTCGCAAGAGGAGTTTGACTACAATGGCTACCTCAAGAATCGGATGGATTGGAGTCTGAGCTTCAATTACAACCTTTCGCTCGGGACGGGAGAGTTTATCCCTGCCAAGAAAGAGTTTGGTTATCAATGGAGGCACGACTTGAGCTTCAGCGGTCAGTTTTCACCGACCCGCAATTGGCGATTCAACTTCTCCGCTAACTACAACTTCGATGAGAAGCGGATCACCAATATGACCTGCAATGTCACTCGAGACCTACACTGCTGGAGTATGTCGGCAAGCTTCATCCCTATTGGACCATTTAAGTCGTACAACTTTACGATAGGTGTCAATAGCCAGTTACTGCATGACCTTCGCTACCGCAAGAGTAGCCAACCCAATTATAGAGCCACATCACAGTGGTATTAACCTTATATAATTAAAGATACATTATGGCACAAAACAAAGAAAAACTATTGTTCCTATTCCACCCTAGCGTGGCGAGAGGATTTGAAGCACTGGAGGAGCAGGTGGAGGTGGTAACTTTACCCAAGGGGGAGAAGTTTGACCCTAAGAAGCTCGAAGGGCTTCCCAAGGATGCTACGATCCTAGGGAGTGAATTTACCATTCCCGTGACTAAGGAGGTGATTGACTATTTCCCCAACCTGAAGCTGATCGCCAATTACGCTGTGGGCTTTAATAATATCGATGTGGCGTATGCCAATAGCAAAGGAATCACTGTGTGCAATACCCCACAGGCAGTGATACAGCCAACGGCAGAGTTGGCGGTGGCACTTCTCCTGGGGCTCACCCGTAGAATTGCGATTTGGGACCACACCATGCGTCGCCAGCGCTCTAGTGCTAAGGGTTCGCTTAGTGATGGTATGGGCACAGATATCTATCGTAAAAAGGTGGGCATCGTGGGCTACGGCAATATCGGCCGTGCCGTTGGACGTATCCTCAAGGCAATGGGTGCGGAGATTTTCTACTACAAACGCCACAAGCTCTCTGATGAAGAGGCTCAAAAGGAAGGCGTGACCTACTCACCACTTGACCAACTATTGCGGGAGTGCGATATCATCTCTCTGCATACCCCTTACAATGAAGATTCGCACCACCTGATCAATGAGAAGAGCCTTGGGACGATGAAGCCCTCTGCCATCCTCGTCAATACCGCCCGTGGAAAGGTAGTCGACGAAGCAGCACTTGTGTCGGCACTCAAGAATGGTACCATCGCAGGTGCGGCGCTCGATGTCTTTGAGCATGACGATAATCCGCTCGATGAGCTATACGATATGGAGAATGTGGTGATGACCCCACACGTGGGTACCCAGACCGTTGAGGCACGTGTGGCAATGGCCGAGGAGTTTACCAATAATGTTCTTGGCTTCTTGCTCCAAGACCGACCCATTGCTATTGTACGGATATAAAGATGATATACTAATTATAAGAGGCCCTCAATGGACCCTACAAAGGGGGTTGTATTGAGGGCTTCTTACATTGATACTATTGCAGACTTATGAATGGCTGGCTAACGATCGGACTCCTTGTAGTCTCTAATATCTTTATGACCTTCGCGTAGTACGGACACCTCAAGCTACAACAGATGAAGGTATTCACTGATGCCACACCGCTCTATGTGGTGATACTCCTCAGTTGGGGCTTGGCGCTATTTGAGTATATGTTTCAGGTGCCAGCCAATCGTATGGGTTATGTGGGGAATGGCGGAGCCTTCTCTTTGATGCAGCTGAAGGTGATACAGGAGGTGATATCGATTACCGTCTTTACCCTCTTCTCGGTGCTTTTCTTTAGAGGGGAGAGCCTGCAGTGGAATCATCTTGCAGCCTTTATTTGCCTAATCCTAGCGGTCTATTTTGTATTTAAGTAACCGCAATTGTGTACATTTGCAGAACCGAATAACTATATTTCTAATAACAACAATAGAGAAATGAAAAAGGAAACTATTATGACTTTTGCACTCGCCTCCATGGTACTTGGCTTAGGCTCTTGCAGCGATAAGCAGAGCAAGGAAGAGAGCACCGAGAGCGTCCCAGCAATTGATCTCACCGCCCTAGACACTACGATCAAACCTTCAGAAGACTTCTACAAGTATGTCAATGGCAACTGGATCAAAAACCACCCACTGCCAGCTGGCTATGCCCGCTTTGGTAGCTTTGACCAACTGCGTATCAATGCCCTTGCCGATACCAAGGAGATCCTTGAGGAGATGAATGAGGGGGCTACCGCAGGAAGTGATGAGGAGAAGGCGTATAAGCTCTATGAGATGAGCTTAGATACTCTGAAACTTGATAAAGATGGTGCCAATCCAGTGCTCCCATATCTTGGTGAGGTGGATGCCATAACGACTAAGGATGAGTTGGTAGATTACCTCTCTAAGAGTGGCAACTATGGCGACTCTCACTTCTTTGTTACCTATATAATGGCCGATGAGAAGGATAGCAAGAACAACCTGCTCCAGCTCTTCCAGCCTAGCCTGATCATGGGTGTGCCTGATTACTATGGCGAGCAGGCTGACTTTGCTAAGCAGCAGGCCGACTACCGCACTTATATCGCTAAGCTATTCACGCTTACTGGTACCGATGAGACGGAGGCGACTGCTTTGGCTGAGGAGGTTTATAATACTGAGAAGAGCCTCTCCAAGATTGTCTACACTATGCTGGAGAGGAGAGATTCGCAGAGAAATTACAATAAGATGAGTATGGAGGAGTTCTACAAGAGCTTCAAATTCCCATACCAACGTTATTTCGAGGGTCGTACCGGTTTGGCCGAGGCAAAGGAGCTCAATGTGGCCCAGAAGGATTACTTCCACCGCTTTGATAAGTGGTTTGAAACCACTTCGCTCGACGCAATGAAGCACCTCATTAAGGCGCGTATCCTAGATGATGCTGCCAACTACCTAAGCAAGGACTTCCGCGATGCTTCATTTGCTTTCCATAGCACTTCTATGACTGGTGTCACCGAGCAAAAGCCTCTTTGGCAGACCGCTGTGGCACGTGTCAATAGCTGCATGGGCGATGTGATTGGTCAGAAATATGTGGCTAAGCACTTCCCAGCTGAGGCAAAGGAGCGGATGACTCAATTGGTGGACAACCTTATCTTGGCTCTAGGTAAGCGTATCGATAACCTTGCTTGGATGAGCGAGGATACCAAGGCGAAGGCACACGAGAAGCTCAATACCTTTATCGTAAAGGTGGGCTATCCTGATAAGTGGTGGACTTATGAAAACCTTGAGCTAGTAGAGAACTCCCTTTATGACTATATGAGGGCTATCTCACTCTTTGAAGTCAATCGTAACCTTGAGGATCTTGGTAAGCCAGTAGATGTGAATCGCTGGTTGATGAATGCTCACGAGGTGAATGCCTACTACAATCCTACCACTAATGAGATCTGCTTCCCAGCAGGTATCCTGCAGCCTCCATTCTTCAATCTCAATGCCGATGACGCGGTTAACTATGGTGGTATCGGTGTGGTGATTGGTCACGAGATGACTCACGGATTCGACGACCAAGGTAGTCAGTACGATGCCAATGGTAATATGATCAATTGGTGGACTGAGGAGGATGCTAAGACCTTTAAGGAAGCTACTGAGAAGCTAGCAGCACAGTTCGATAAGGTACAGATCCGTGAGGGTCTTATGGCCGATGGTCACCTTACTCTAGGCGAGAATATTGCCGACCAAGGTGGTGTGCTAGTGGCCTTTGATGCTCTACAAGAGGCAACAAATGGTCAGGAGTATCCTGTTATTGACAACTTCACCATGGCTCAGAGATTCTTTATCGGTTATGCACGTCTTTGGGGACAAAATATCACTCCTGAGGAGGAGGTGCGCCTCACCAAGGTAGATGTTCATAGCTTGGGTATGCTAAGAGTTAATCAAACACTCAAGAATATCCCTGCTTTCTACGAGGCCTTTGATATCAAGGAGGGTGATGCTATGTGGATGTCACCTGAGGAGCGTGTGATTGTTTGGTAAACGACTTTTGTCAATCATCATAATAATTGATGGGGTGTGTCGGAGCTTCGGCTTCAACACACCCCATCTCTTTTTATGCTACTGTTGCACCAAAGCAGATAGTCCACTTTGTCAATGGTAAAGATTAGTCCGACCCACAAGGGGTCGTAGGGTGGGGGTGGCTTCATAATCCCCCAGTCGTTCGGGGCTTTCGCCCCTCCGACAGGGGGCTAGGATCCGTCTGACCTCCCACGAGGGGAGGTCATTAGTAATTACACGACATATTATCATCAGTTTTGGAAGATGAAAACGACCGCTTGCGGTCGGACGGATCCTAGCCCCTCGGTCGGAGGGCATAGCCCGAACGACCAGGGGAATACGGTCATCTCCTCCCAATCCCTACGACCTCCCCTCGTGGGAGGTCGGACAACTTGATCTAGGACTTTGCGAATCAAATACATTATTAAGAGTGTCATATGATATAGATTGACACCGAGCAGCAGTCCTTTTTTATGCTCTTCTCTTTTGCAAGGTTGGGTCAGTCATAAGGAGAGCAAAAACTGAGTTGCAACTAAGCATTTGCCGAGTTGCAACAAAGCAAATGCTTAGTTGCAACTAACCGATTGCTTAGTTGCAACTCGGAAAACGCCAAAATATATCCTTGGTTTTCAATGGTTTACAAGGGCGCTTTCAACAGCCTACATTTCACCCAAATTTAATGTGCAAAATGCTTCCTGAAACCTCTTTATGAAATGCACCCTCCATACGTTCGCTGGTGGGTCGGGCACTAATCATCGTAGTGCAACAGTCTTGAAAAATGGGTAAGTTTGCGATAGATTATAGGGGAGGAGTAGTTGGAGTGATATTTTGAAAGGATATATAGAGAATCAACTGGAGAATGGCTTGAGGGTCGCCTTGCTACCGACCCGGAGCAACGTGGTCTACTGTGGTTTTGCGATCCACTCGGGTAGTCGGCACGATCCTGAGCATCTCCCAGGGTTGGCTCACTTTGTGGAGCATACGATCTTTAAGGGCACTGAGCGTCGGCATGCGTGGCACATCATCAATCGTATGGAGTTGGTGGGTGGTGAACTCAATGCCTATACCACTAAGGAGACCACCTTTGTCTATACGGCGGCACCTAAAAAGGAGCTTCGTCGGAGTATGGAGCTCCTGAATGACTTGATTCGCCACGCCTCTTTCCCCGAGGTGGAGCTGGAGAAGGAGCGAGAAGTGGTGAAGGAGGAGATCAGCCTTTACCGAGACACCCCTTCGGATCTTATCTTTGATCATTTTGAGGAGAAGTTCTTTGAGGATTACGAGCTATCGCATCCCATTCTTGGTAATGAAGAGAGCCTAGATAGGATGAGCCGTGAAGACTGCTTGGAGTATGTGCGCAAGGCGTTTACCCCTAGTCGGATGCTCTTTTTCTGTATGGGGCAGGTGACGGAGCAGCGGTTTACGGAGCTAACCACTCAATTGCTTGGAGAGCCTTTTGAGGTAGCTCCCACGGCATCGCCGATGGCGTCTCCTCGAGCTACCCAATTCAATCTCCTACAGGAGAGCGATACCCACCAAGCTCACGTGCTGATAGGGGGTGTGGCACCCACTTTGTCCGATTTGGATCGGACCGAAGCGACACTACTCCTCAACCTATTGGCGGGTCCGGGAATGAATAGTCGGCTAGTGGTACAACTGCGGGAGCACCGTGGCTGGGTCTATAGCGTGGAGTCGTCATTGACCACCATCCCTGATATCGGTTGGTGGCAGATCTACTTCGGTTGCGACCCTTTGAATGCAGAGAGAGCCCTTGAGCAGGTGCTTAAGGAGTTGGAAAAGCTTCAGGAAGTCCCTCTAACCCCCACCGCTCTACGTGCCTGGGTGAAGCAGATCAAAGGGCAGGCAACGATGTCCACGGAGCAGAGTGAGTCGCAGTTCCTAGCCTTTGGTCGTCAGCTCTTGCTGAAAGGGTGCTACCACCCCCTCGAGGAGTTCTTCCATCGCTTAGATGGGGTGACGATTGAGTCGCTGATGCGTGTGGCACAATCCTTATTTGCAAAAGATAATATTTCACGTCTCATCTACCAAGGTAAGTAGGTGGGCAATCTCCAATAAATTGAATGATGATGAATAGATTCTTGATACTTACGATGGCAGTGGTAGGGCTGGTACTCTCCGCTTCCTCTTGTGATAAAAGTGGTAAAAATAGTGGGCAGTCTGAGCAGACTAAGGTGGCGAGAGAGTTGCCCCCTTCTCCTTTTGTCGCTGAAAAGGCGTATGCCCATATTGCACAGCAACTTGCCTTTGGCCCTCGTGTGCCGAACACCGAAGCCCATAGGGCTACCGCCAATTATATTGTCGGAGAACTTGAGCAACTGGGGCTGGAGGTGACGCGACAGGAGATGTCGCTTACTGCCTACGATGGCACCAAGTTGGAGTGCGTCAATATCATCGGGTCGTACCACCCCGAGCGGGAGCGGAGAATTATGCTTTTCGCCCACTGGGATACCCGTCCTTTTGCCGATAACGACCCCAATCCTATGATGCGTGAGGTGCCCATTTTGGGTGCTGATGATGGGGCCAGTGGTCCTGGCGTGATGCTGGAGTTGGCACGTCTACTTGCCACTGAGGGTCTGGAGAATTACGGGGTTGACTTGATGTTTTTCGATGCTGAGGACTACGGTTTGCCTGCGTGGGAAACGCAGTATCAGGTCAATTCGGAAGATACGTGGGCTCTAGGCACTCAGTATTGGACCAAAAACCTACATAAAGAGGGGTATAAAGCGGAGTTCGGAATTCTCCTTGATATGGTTGGGGCTAAGAATGCGATCTTCAAGCGGGAGTACTTCTCACAGGAGTCGGCCGGTCAATTCGTTACTAAGATATGGGAGGTGGCCGAGGAGCTCGGTCACGGCGCCTATTTTCAGAATAAGATGGGCGGTGCGATTACCGACGACCACTTCTTTGTGATTCGCAACCTTCGCATTCCTTGTGTCGATATCATCAATTACGATGAGGAGTTTGGCGATTATTGGCATACCCACAACGACAATCTGGATATCATCAGTAAGGAGACGCTGCAAGCGGTAGGGGAGACTGTTTGGCAGGTATTAATGGATTACGACCACAACGCACAATAGGAGATGAGAATATCTATCTACCAAGTATTGCCACGACTTTATGGCAATCTCAATGCTACGAATCAAAAAGCGGGTACCCTTGAGACCAATGGTTCGGGAAAGTTTGAGGACTTTACCCCTGAGCGTCTTCAAGAGATAAAAGAGCTCGGTTGTACATATATATGGTACACCGGTGTGCTAGAGCACGCTACCAAGAGTGCTTTTGGCACCAATATACCAGCCAACCACCCAGCGATTGTGAAGGGAGAGGCCGGCTCGCCCTATGCTATCCGCGACTACTACGATGTGGCACCAGCCCTTGCAGTGGATGTGGAGCAGCGTATGGAGGAGTTTGAAGCTCTGATCGAGCGAACTCACGCTGCGGGGCTAAAGGTGATTATTGACTTTGTCCCCAACCACCTCTCTCGGGAATATGCCTCCGATGCCAAGCCTAGCTACGTAAAGGATTTTGGGGAGGAGGATGATACCTCAGTGCCCTTTGCCCCAAATAATAATTTCTACTATCTGCCTGAGGAGACGCTGACCCTAGTGAGTGGCGATGAGGTTTATACCGAAACACCAGCCAAGGCGACAGGTAATGACCAGTTTACTAGCCACCCTACACCCAGTGATTGGTACGAGACGATCAAACTCAATTATGGTATTGACCTGGCTGGAGATTGGAGTACCCATTACGATCCTGTGCCCGATACCTGGAATAAGATGCTCGATATCCTTAATTATTGGACAGCGAAAGGGGTGGATGGCTTTAGGTGCGATATGGCGGAGCTAGTTCCGGTGCCCTTTTGGCAATGGTGTATTCAGAAGCTCAAAACAGCCTATCCCGAGCTACTGATGATTGCCGAGGTGTATCAGCCGGAGCGGTATGAGGAGTTCGTACTGGCGGGCTTTGATTACCTCTATGATAAGGTGGGGCTGTATGACCTCTTGATAGCACTTCTCAAGGGACAGGCATCAACAAATGATATCGGAGGGCTATTGCAGTCTCAGGAGCGTGTGAATCATCGACTTCTAAGGTTTATGGAAAATCACGACGAAGTGCGACTTGCTTCGGACTTTGTGGTGGGTGACGGTGAGAAAGCTTTCCCAGCTATGGCGGTGACCGCCCTAGTCGATGGTAACCCCTTGATGACCTACTTCGGTCAGGAGCTAGGGGAGCGGGGAATGGATGAGGAGGGCTTCTCGGGCAGAGATGGTCGTACGACTATCTTTGATTACTGGAGCCTTTCCACTATCCGTGAGTGGCTACTCAGCGAGGGCAAGATGAAGTCTCCATTGAGGACACGCTACCAATCGCTACTAGAGCTGGCTCAAAGACCACTCTTTGCCGAGGGCACCTTTTATGACCTCAATTACTACCAACCCCATTTTGCCAATCGTGGGCTTCATGCCTTTATGCGTGCCTACGGAGAGGAGTCTGCATTGGTGGTGGTCAACTTTCACGGCGAACCACAGACGGTAGAAGTGGCTATCCCGCCTCATGCTTTTGAGGTACTTAGCCTATCTTCGGAGGTTGCTAGGGTAACTCAGTGGCCCGTTGATGGCGAGACTTTTGCGCGTCTTTTGCCCGATCAGCCTTACCAAATGGAGGTGCCAGCATACGGGGTGACGGTACACCTTTTCTCAAGCAATCGGAAATAATAAAGAAATAATTCCTAATTCTTTGTGGGTAGTCACTTTATTTATTACCTTTGCTGTAGTGAGTGAGACGTAGAACGTTATTTCCAATTAACCAATATATTAAAGATTTAGAAGCATGGCAAAAAACATTGACTTAACCAAGTATGGTATCGCCGGAGCTACTGAGATTATTTATAATCCCACGTATGAACAACTGTTTGAAGAAGAGACGCGCCCTGACCTAGAAGGTTATGAAAAAGGACAAGTATCCGAGCTGGGTGCTGTGAATGTGATGACTGGTGTCTACACTGGTCGTAGTCCTAAGGATAAGTTTTTCGTCCTCGATGACACCTCTCGTGATACCGTTTGGTGGACTTCCGAGGAGTACAAAAACGATAATAAGCCAGTTAAGGAGGAACACTGGCCAATCATCAAGAAGATTGCTACCGATCAGCTCTCTAATAAGCGCCTTTTTGTAGTGGATGCTTTTGTGGGTGCCAATGAGAATACTCGCCTCAAGCTACGCTTTGTAATGGAGGTGGCTTGGCAAGCTCACTTCGTGACCAATATGTTTATCCGTCCTACTAAGGAGGAGCTGGAGAACTTTGGTGAGCCCGATTTCCTTATCCTCAACGCTTCTAAGGCCAAGGTGGAGAACTACAAGGAGCTGGGACTGAATAGCGAGACCGCTGTGGTATTCAACCTTACCGAAAAGGTACAGGTGATCATTAATACCTGGTACGGTGGTGAGATGAAGAAGGGTATGTTCTCTTACATGAACTATCGCCTTCCTCTCAAGGGCATGGCCTCTATGCACTGCTCTGCTAATACCAGTATGGATGGTAAGGAGACTGCTATCTTCTTCGGACTTTCTGGAACAGGTAAGACCACTCTCTCTACCGATCCTAAGCGTAAGCTAATCGGTGATGATGAGCACGGATGGGACGATGATGGTATCTTCAACTTTGAGGGCGGTTGCTATGCTAAGGTGATCAACCTAAGCAAGGAGAGCGAGCCAGATATCTACAATGCTATCCGTAGAGATGCTCTTTTGGAGAATGTAACGCTCGATAAGAATGGTAAGATCGACTTCGCTGATAAGTCGGTGACTGAGAATACTCGTGTCTCTTATCCTATCTATCACATCGAGAATATCGTGAAGCCTGTCTCTAAGGCAGGTCACGCCAATAAGGTGATCTTCCTATCGGCTGATGCCTTCGGAGTACTGCCTCCAGTATCTATCCTAACCCCAGAGCAGACTAAGTACTACTTCCTCAGTGGATTTACCGCTAAGCTAGCTGGTACAGAGCGTGGTATTACCGAGCCAACACCTACCTTCTCAGCTTGCTTCGGTGCCGCATTCTTGTCACTGCATCCTACTAAGTATGCCGAGGAGCTAGTGAAGAAGATGGAGGCGCATGGTGCTAAGGCTTATCTAGTGAATACTGGGTGGAATGGTACTGGCAAGCGTATCTCTATCAAGGATACCCGTGGTATCATTGATGCGATCCTCGATGGTTCTATCGATAAGGCTGAGACTAAGGAGATCCCATACTTCGGGTTCCGTGTACCTCTAGCATTGCCTGGCGTAGACCCAGCGATCCTTGATCCTCGTGATACATATGCTAATCCTGCTGAGTGGGATGAGAAGGCTCAGGATCTATCTAAGCGCTTCATCAAGAACTTTGAGAAGTTCACTGGTAAGGCCGAGGGTAAGGCACTCGTAGTTGCTGGTCCAAAGCTTTAATAGCTAAATACATTACATACTAAAAGAGTGGGTAGGTCAATAATGATCTACCCACTCTTTTAGTATGTATGACGGGCATGTCATACATCTGTGGTGGAAG
>NZ_KV820668.1:0-6888 GCF_001815465.1 Porphyromonas sp. HMSC077F02
TCAGAAAACTTTCGTTTCCCGACCTACTCGATTCTTGCAAGGGCTCTGCAAAAATTGGGTATCTTTGTGGTATGACAAGGGCTATTGAATTACTGTCGCCGGCCTCATCGCTAGAGGGAGGTCGGGTGGCGCTCTCTGCAGGGGCAGATGCGGTTTATATTGGGGCTCCCAAGTTTGGGGCTCGTAGCAGTGCGGGGGTCTCTCTGGAGGATATCGGCTCGCTTTGCTATGAGGCACATTCGGTGGGGGCGAAGGTCTATGTGGCTTTAAACACCATTCTCACCGATGACCAATTGGAGGAGGCTGTGGCTTTGGCGGGGGAGCTCTATCGGGTGGGTGCCGATGCTTTGATCGTGCAGGATATGGGTTTGCTGATGGCGGAGGGCATGCCGCCCATTCCGCTCCACTCTAGTACGCAGTGCCACAATGCGAGCCATGGACAATTGGCATTGATGGAGGCGTTGGGCATGGAGCAGGTGGTGCTGGCACGCGAATTGAGTAGTGCTGAGTTGCCTAAGCTTCTCAAGGAGCTGAGCATTCGGGTGGAGAGTTTTATCCATGGTGCCCTTTGCGTCTCCTATAGTGGTCGCTGCTTCATCTCCGAGGCGTGCCGAGGTCGGAGTGCCAATCGAGGTGCCTGTGCCCAGTATTGCCGTATGAGTTACGACCTTGAGGATGCCGAGGGGCATCGCCTCTTGGAGAGTCAGTACCTCCTTTCGCTGAAGGATCTCAACCGTACCGAGATCCTAGAGGAGATGCTGGATGGAGGGGTCTCATCGCTCAAGATCGAGGGGCGGCTCAAGGGGATTGATTATGTCCGCAACGTGACGGCCCATTATCGGGAGCAGCTAGATGCTATTATCGCCCGCCGTGGTGAGGTGTATCACCATGCCTCGTGGGGTAGGGTGGAGCGACAGTTTACTCCGCACCCCGAGCGGACTTTTTCTCGTCGTTTCACGAGCTACAATATCCCGCTTCATCGGCCGATTCCTGTGGATAGCATCACCCCTTTTACCAATAAGAGTGTGGGCGAACGGATCGGCCAATTACTGGAGTGTAGGGGTAGGGAGATTGTGATCAAAGTGGAGGTAAAGGAGACCGAGCTCTCCAATGGCGATGGACTTTTGCTGGTCTCTAGCGATGAAAAGGAGACGGCCGGTGCCTTTATTAATCAGGTGACACCAGTGGGAAAGGGTCGCTACCGGCTGAAACTCTCTAGTCCACTTGCGATCGCTTCGGGGGCAACGGTCTACCGCAACCTCCACCATCAGTTCGATCAAGTGCTGCAGCGACCCGATGCCTCGGTGCGAAAGGTGGGCATCCGTCTCGACTGCCAATGCAGTAGCGAAGGGGTACAGCTCTCTGCTACCCTTTTGGAACGACCTGAGATATCGGTTAGGGTGGAGCGACTACTCCCATTGGATCCTGCGAAGAAAGAGAATAGTCAGCACCTCCGCAATACCCTTGCGAAGCTAGGGGAGACGCCCTATGTGGCGGAGGAGATTGCTTTGCAATTGGAGGGGCTTTATCTCCCACCATCGGTAGCGACGGAGCTACGTCGGGAGGTGATCCAGCAGTTGCAAGAGGCGTGCCACGCTGCTTTTCTGCGTGAGCGTGAGGAGCAGGGGCGGGCATTGGCGGAGCGACGGGCTACCTTCCTCTCAACCCAGCACCAGGCGAGTGAATGGGGATTGCCCGAGAGCCTTGACTTTACCTACAATGTGGCGAATCAAAAGGCAGAGCAACTCTACCGACAGTTGGGCGTCACTGGTACCATTGCCCCTGCTTTGGAGGTGGCGGTACCAGAGGGACCTATTCCGGTGATGTTTACCCGTCATTGCCTTCTACACCAGGTGGGTTACTGCACACGTGAGGGGAAGCGTCCGCCCTTCGCCCTGCCCCTCTACCTAGTGCGGGGTAAAGAGCGTTTTAGAGTCTCCACCAATTGCCGGGAGTGTATGATGACCCTCTGGAAAGATTGAGGTGGAGGATAAGAATGGCGATCTGCTGCGTTGCTTTCGGAATTCGGCCTCGGTCACGTACGTGAGTACGCTCCCTTCGGCCTCATCCTCAGCGCCTGGCATCTCATCCATTCTTCCTCCTCCACCTGTGTCGGGTAAGAGTGGCG
Source organism: Porphyromonas sp. HMSC077F02 (assembly GCF_001815465.1). Classification (NCBI taxonomy): domain Bacteria; kingdom Pseudomonadati; phylum Bacteroidota; class Bacteroidia; order Bacteroidales; family Porphyromonadaceae; genus Porphyromonas; species Porphyromonas sp. HMSC077F02. The sequence continues at coordinate 2,129 of NZ_KV820668.1, forward strand.
GAGGTACTTTTATCGGACAAGTCGGACAGGTCAGACAAGTCGGACACCTGCCCTGGAGCACCCGAAGGGTGCTTTTGGGAGAAAGTTTGCGTGAAGTGTTTGGTGAAATGAAATAATTGTGTACCTTTGCTCGCAGATAGCTACTTTTGCTATCACGATTAAAGGAATTATCAATAAGAGCTAGATGATACACCAGAGTGTACAGATGATGGATATGATGATGCGAATGTCTATGATGATGTTCGCCGATTCGTTGTATCCTGATAGTCCATTCTGACCGTGTAGATAGAAATATATACCTATAGAGGGCTGCTGGTACGACGATATTCAACGCGTACCAGCAGTTTTTTTATACCCAATAGTCAACTAATAACTTAATCAGATATCAATAAGCATTATGAGTAATCAAAGCAAAAATTTCGCAACACAGGCACTTCATGCCGGCTACAATCCAAGTGACAATCAGTTTGGTTCGGTAGCAGTACCGCTCTACGACAATACCGCCTACGTCTACAAAGACAGTCAGTATGCGGCCGATGTCTATGCCCTCAAGGTGGAGGGACCGATCTATACAAGGCTCAATAACCCTACTACCGATGTGCTGGAGCGTCGCATAGCAGCTGTAGAGGGTGGTGTGGCGGCTGTTGCCACCTCGTGCGGTCAGTCGGCCATCGCCACCACGCTACTCTCCCTCCTCAAGTGTGGCGATCATATTGTGGCGAGTGAAAGCCTTTATGGCGGTACCTTCAACCTCCTCACCAGTACCCTTCCCCGCTACGGGATCCATGCCACTTTGGTCAATGTAGAAGACCTAGAGGCGGTGCGTAAAGCGATAAAGCCTGAGACCAAACTGGTGCTGGCTGAGGTGCTGGGCAATCCTCGGCTCAATCTGCTTGATGTGCCTGCCCTGAGTGCAGTGGCACACGAGGCTGGCCTACCACTATTTGTGGATAACACTTGTACCGTTGGGCTTTACCAACCACTACGAGAGGGAGCCGATGTGGAGTTCCTCTCCCTTACCAAACTAGTTTCGGGTAATGGTACCACGATGGGTGGTGCGGTGATCGATAGCGGTCACTTCGACTGGGGCTGTGGCCTTTTCCCCGACCTCTCAGAGCCCAATGACTCTTACCACGGTCTCTCCTTTAGTCACGCTTTTGGCAAGGGGGCATTGATAGGTTGGCTCCGTGCGGTAGGTCTGAGAGATATCGGCACCTGCATCAGCCCTTACAATTCGACTCAGATCATCAAGGGACTAGAGACCCTTTCCCTCCGTGCGGTACGTGCCTCGGAGAGTGCTCTAAAGGTGGCAAAGTGGCTCGAAGCCCATCCTTTGGTGGAGTGGGTACGCTATCCACTATTAGAGAGCCATGAAGCTTATCAGCGGGCGAAAGAGACCTTGCACCGTGGAGCGGGCGTGTTGCTCACCTTTGCCCCTAAGGGCGGATACGAAGTGGCAAAGCGACTGGCGGAACGGACGGAGCTCTTCAAACTGGTCGCCAATATCGGAGACTCTAAGTCGATCCTTATCCACCCCGCCAGCACCACCCATGCACAGCTTACAGAGGAGGAGCGAAATAGCATCGGCGTGAGTGATGACTTGATTCGTATCTCCATCGGATTGGAGGAGGCGGAAGACCTAACGGCCGACCTCGATAACGCACTCAATAAAGCACAGAAAGCATGAAACTATCCTATCTCTCTATCCCCAATTTTGTCACCCACCGAGGTGTAGAGCTCGAGGAGGTGGTACTGAGCTACGAAGTAGCCGGTTGCCCACTCGGCACTGCCCCTATCGTATTGGTTTGCCACGCCCTTACCGGTAATTCTTCGGTCGCTGGTCCTACCGGCTGGTGGGCAAGTCTTATCGGCGAAGGGCAGGGGATTGATACCCGAGCCTACACTATTCTGAGTTTTAATATCCCTGGCAATGGCTATGACGGCAGAGTCTGCTACAGCTTTGATGCCTTTGACTTGAAGGATGTGGCACGCCTCTTTGTAGCGGGAGTGGAGCAACTGGGGATTGAGCAGATAGAGATCGTGCTAGGGGCCAGTATGGGCGGAGCATTGGTGTGGCAGATAGGTGCTTTGATCCCCGATAAGTGCCAGCAGCTGATCCCAATTGCTAGCCATTATAAGGCGAGTGATTGGCTCCTAGCCCAGACCGAGGTGCAGAGGCTCTTGCTTGAAGGGCCGAAGCCACTGGAGCATGCACGCATCCACGGGATGCTCTGCTACCGAACCCCTCAGTCGCTTAACCACCGCTTTTCTGGAGAGCAATGCAGTGATGGTACACCTAAGATTCTCGATTGGTTGCACTACCATGGCAAGGCATTGGCAGAGCGATTTCAGTTGCATGCTTATCAGGTGATGACCTATCTCACCAGCACGATTGCCGTGGCAGAGAGGGCTGAGGAGCTACGTTTCCTTAGGGAGAAAGTGAGCATCGTGAGCATCGATTCGGATCTGCTTTTTCCACACTATGAGGCAGAGGAGACGGCTGCCACGCTAGGGGTACCCCTTTATACGATTCATTCGGAGCACGGGCATGATGCCTTCTTGATGGCTTATGACCAGCTCACAGAGATTATCCATGATATACTATTGAATAACGAAACCCAACATTATGATAGCAACGAAGATAGGTGAGCGTCCGCTCACAGAGCCAATAATACCTTATAGTAAAATAGCCCTAACCCCCTTCTTTCACAGAGCCACAAGGGAGAAGCACTTTTTGGCACACCATGAGGTACCCAAGGTCTACCTCGCAGTGGTGGGGCACGGTACGGTGGGGGGAGCCCTACTGGATCAGATTGTGTCGCAAAGGGAGGCGCTGAAGCAGCGGAAAGGGGTGGACTTGGTGGTCTTTGCCGTAGCCAATTCACGGAGAGCTCTCTTCTCGAAGAGGGGAATCGGTGCCTCGTGGCGTGAAGAGGTAGCAACGGCCAAAAGGAGTGCGGATAGTGTGCGGGAGATTATTCACTATGCAAAGCGGGAGCAGCTACAGCATCTGATCTTCATTGATAATACCTCTTCTGCTGAGATTGCCAATCGATATGCGGAGCTGGTGAGGGCTGGTTTTCATCTTGTGAGCTCTAATAAGGTGAGTAATGCACAGCCGATCCAAGGGTACAGGGCACTGCGGGAGACGCTAGAGCTCTACCACAAGAGCTATCGCTACGAGACCAATGTGGGGGCGGGGCTTCCGCTGATCGATTACCTCCAATTGCTCCACCTGTCGGGCGATAAGATCACCTCAATTAGAGGGCTATTCAGTGGGTCGCTTGGCTTTATCTTCAATGCCTTAAGTGAGGGAAAACCCTTTGGTAAGGTGCTCAGGGAGGCGGTGGCAAGTGGGTTTACAGAGCCCGATCCTCGGATAGACTTGAGTGGGGTGGATGTGGCTCGCAAGGTGCTTATCCTGGCACGCGAATTGGATCTACCATTCAACTTAGAGCAGGTGGAGGTGGAGAATCTGGTACCCCGCTCTTTGCAGAATGCATCTCTGGAGGAGATGTGGACAGCTCTGCCCGACTTCGAAGCCCATATTTCGGCACTCACAGCGGTGAAGAGGGGCGAGGTAGTGAGGTATGTAGGCACTCTCCAGATGCCTGATGGCGACAAGCCAGCCCGTCTGCAGTGCGGTTTGCAGCGGCTGCCTGCCAATCATATCCTTGCTCAGGTGCCAGGGGCAGATAGTTGCTTTGAGATCTATACCGAGAATTATGGTTCGCTCCCCATTGTGATCCGTGGTGCCGGTGCCGGTGCTACGGTCACCGCCCAAGGCGTCTTTGGGGATATCCTCCGCACCGCCGAGGTGCTTTTTAATTGATTGTGAGCTAGGTCGGAGCCTAGGGGTTACGCATTAGAAAGGTTTATCCTTATGGTTATTAGTGGAGTGCCTAAGGAAAAGGACCTCCTTGGAGGTCCGACGGATCCTAGCCCCCACGTCGGAGGGGCGTTAGCCCCGAACGACTGGGGGATTAATGGTCATCCCCCCTATCCCACGACCCCTTGCGGGTCGGACAACTTATTTTAGGATTAATGTGATGTTCTAGATCCTATTGTCCGACCCACAAGGGGTCGAATGGTGTGGGTGGGTCGGTTTTTTGGTCCCCAAGTCATCGGCTCTTCGAGCCTTGACTAGGGGCTAGGATCCGTCTGACCTCCCACGAGGGAGGTCATTCACGGTAAGCCCTTCTAATGCGTAACCCTTGGAAATAAGCCTTTCTTACAGCCAGATCTCACCTCCTAAATCAACGTCTCAGATCATCGTGTGCAATAACCTTAAAACTTAGCTCGGGTCTCGTCGCTTGCTTAGCTCGGGTCTCCGTTTTTGCGTTCATCTCATCACCTTATTATGTGCGGTGTACAAAGAAAAGGACCTCCGCAGGAGGTTCCAAAAAGCACCCGATAGGGTGCCATTCAGCTAGCCCCCAGTCGGAGGAGCGCCAGCTCCGAACGACTGGGGGGGAATAAGGCGAGGTATAGTATTCGACCCTTGTGGTCGCACTTGTATCGGTTAGTGCGACCACAAGGGTCGATGGGTGTGGGGGCCTCTTGTAACCCGCCAGTCTTCTGGCTTTGCCCTCGACTGGGGGCTAGCTGAGTGGCACCCTGTCGGGTGCTCTGGTGGGGTGCCTCTGACACTCCTCTATATCTCACCAAAAAGGAGCTCCTAACTAGCCAAAAACTGAGATGCAACTAAGCAAAAGCTTAGTTGCATCTCGTCATTTGCTTAGTTGCATCTCGCCGATCGC
>NZ_KV820668.1:6988-11596 GCF_001815465.1 Porphyromonas sp. HMSC077F02
CTCGCCGATCGCTTAGTTGCAACTCAACTTTTGCCCCGATATAGCACCTGGTTCCCTATGTGCACCTTGCCCTCATCTTTCGTACAAGATTCTCATCAGCAGGGGTTGGTGGTAGGGGTTACGCATTGGAAGAGTTCGTGTGGCATTCATAAGAGCATCCATGGGGAAAGGACCTCGTCAGGATTCCTTTTTTGGGGGCGTCGAGGTACCCCGAAGGGCTTCCATGACCTAATAACCCAGCCTTCCCCCTCTCTGGTATGCGAAGCGTACCTGCGAGGAGAAGGTTGGGTAGAGAGATAGATGGTAACCGACTACCCCGAAGGGGTTGCATATCCACATTGACATATGTAAGTGCAACCCCTTCGGGGTATTCTCTTGATTATCTCGGGTGCTCCGACCTGTCCAATATGGGATCCCACAAATGTCACTCACACTTCCTTTCTAATACTTAACCACGGCTCCGTTGCTGATTCCTTGCTTAGGGGTCGTGCTTTTTTGGTATATTGCGGTTTGAATTGATCAAATCACTTTTCTATACCAGAAAATGGAGAAAAACGTTTACGACGTTATTATTATAGGTGCCGGCCTTGCTGGCCTCAATACCGCCTACCACCTGTCGAAGGAGAGGAGGGTAGCCCTCTTCTCATCGGCCACTTTGGAGGATAGCAATTCCTACTTTGCTCAGGGCGGTATGGCGGCGGTCACCTCCTCTAGCGATAGTCCTAGAGAGCACTATGAAGATACCATGGTGGCGGGGGCGGGTCTTTGCGACCCCGAAGCGGTCCGTGTGCTGACCGAGGAGGCACCCAAGGCGGTGGAGGAGCTGGAGCGGCTCGGGATGCAGTTCGATAGTGTCGATGGGCATCTCGCTTTGGGTCTTGAGGGAGGGCATCATCATCACCGCATTTTACATGCTGGGGGCGATGCCACAGGGCGTCAGATCTCCCGCTTTATGATTTCTAAGGTAAAGGGGGAGCCTGGGATTACCCTCTTTGAACACCATACATTGATGGCGTTGATTGTGGAGGAGCAGCGCTGCTATGGGGCCTGGATATGGGATGCCGAGGCTAGGCAACTGGAGGCGTACTATGCCCACTCTGTGGTATTGGCTACTGGCGGAGCCGCCGCTCTCTATAGACCCACTACCAATCCACCTACCGCATTGGGCGATGGCCTATCGATCGCCTACCAAGCCGGAGCAGTGGTGCGGGATATGGAGTTTATACAGTTTCACCCCACTGCTCTGCACCTCAAGGGTGCCCCCTCCTATCTGATTAGCGAGGCGGTTCGTGGCGAGGGTGCTTATCTGCTCAATCCCGATGGGGAGCGCTTTATGGTCGGTCGACACCCTTTGGCCGAATTGGCACCTCGTGATGTGGTGGCGCGTGAGATCTATAGCGAGATGCAAAAGTACGATGTGGATAGCATCATCCTCTCCCTTCGTCACTTGGATCCCCAGAAGATATACCAGCGCTTCCCCACCATTTCAAAAGAACTACAGAAGTATGGGCTCGACTTAGCCACCGAGATACCGATTGCCCCAGCAGCGCACTACACAGTAGGCGGTGTGCGTGTGGATCTTAATGGACACACCTCTATCGATGGCCTTTATGCCGTAGGAGAGGTCTCCTCAACAGGGCTGATGGGGGCCAATCGACTCGCTAGCAACTCTCTCGTAGAGTGCCTTGTCTACTCCACGAGGATCGCCCGCCATATCGAGGAGTTAGCCGATACACCAATGGTTTTCCCCACTACTATTCAGCCTCCAGTACAGCTTCGTGAAGGCTTTGACGATGAGGTGTGGATGGCAGAAAAGGGACGGAAGATGATGAAGCGCCTAGGCAAGATATTGATGAAGCGAGCGGGTATCGTGCGAAGCTCTAAGCGTCTGCAGAAAGGATTGGCAGAGGTTACAGAGCGACTTTCGGAGTTGGAGGACTTGGCGAAGGAGAGTATCGCCGTGCGGGAGGTGTACAATCACCATCTGGTGGCTCAGCTGATTATGCTTTCGGCAGAGTTTAGGGAGGAGAGCCGTGGGGGACATTATCGCAAGGATTTCCCGGAGACTTTGCCACCAGAGGCGGCCTACCATACAGAGATACAAGAGAATAAGATTACTAAAGTAAAATACCATGAATAGAGAATACTTACTGGACCAATTGATAGATATTGCCATAGAGGAGGATATCTCCACTGGCGACCTCGCAACTAATGCACTGATTGGCAGAGGTGAGCGTGCTACTGCACTTATTACCGCCAAGACTGATGGTGTGATTTCGGGGCTCGCGGTGGCGGAGCGGGTGTTGGAGACCATTTCAACGGAGGAGTACCTCTTTGAGCCTTATCTCCAAGATGGCGATCGTGTGGTAAAGGGCGATAAGATCCTTAAGATTGAGGGCACCTATCGCGACCTCCTCACTAGTGAGCGGTTGATGCTCAACTTCCTACAGCGGATGAGTGGTATTGCGACTGCTACCCGACAAATGGTCGACCTGATTGCTGGCACGAAGGCCCAATTGCTCGATACCCGTAAGACGGTGCCAGGGCATCGGCTGACTGATAAGTTGGCAGTGAAGCATGGGGGCGGTACCAACCACCGTATGGGTCTCTATGATATGGCGATGATCAAGGATAATCATATCAAAGCGGCAGGCGGCATCTCTAAGGCCATCAAGCAGGTGAAGGCAACACTCCCTATCTCGGTAAAGGTAGAGGTGGAGACCACCAATCTGGAGGAGGTACAGGAGGCATTAGAAGGGGGTGCCGACATCATTATGCTGGATAATATGAGCAGCGAGATGATGAAGGAGGCGGTAGCTCTGATTGGCAATAACGCAGCGACGGAAGCCTCTGGAAATATCACCCTCGAGCGGATCCGTGAGGTGGCGGAGACGGGAGTTGATTTTATCAGCGTTGGAGCTTTGACGCATAGTGTCCGTGCCCTAGATATGAGTATGAATTTTGAAGTGAGTAAGTAAAGATGGAGGCTATTATAAAGGAGATCAACCGACTGAAGAAGGAGAAGAATGCTATTATCCTAGGACACTATTATGCCCGACCTGAGGTGCAGAGGGTGGCCGACTACCTGGGCGATTCCTTGGGTCTGTCAAGGGTGGCAGGCGAGACGGATGCCGATATTATCCTCTTTTGTGGGGTGGAGTTTATGGCGGAGACCGCCTCGATTATTTCGCCCGATAAAAAGGTGCTGATCCCAGTGAAGGGGGCTGGCTGTACGCTGGCTCAGTCAATTACAGCAGCGGGGATCCTGACATGGAAGCGGAAGTACCCCGATGGAATTGTGGTGAGCTATGTCAATACCACTGCTGAGGTAAAGGCGGTGACCGATTATTGTGTCACTTCGGCCAATGCCCTTAAGATTGTGAAGCAGTTGCCGGAGGGGCGGCCCATCCTTTTCACTCCCGATAAAAACCTAGGGGAGTACATCAAGATCGCTACAGGGCGGGAGATGGATATCTGGCAAGGGGAGTGCTATGTGCATGATGTGATTACCACGGAGCTAGTAGAGCACTTCCTCGAGAAGTATCCCGATGCAGAGCTCTTGATACACCCTGAGTCGGCAGCATGTAGCAATCGCCAACTCTTGGAGCATCCGAGGGTGATTGTGGGGTCGACTACTAAGATAATGAACCGTCCGTCGGAGAGTAGTTACAAGCAATTCCTGATCGCAACGGAGCCAGATACGCTGGCAGAGCTGACCCGTCTGTATCCCGACCTAGACTTCGTACCGGTGATCCCAGAGCATAGGTGTGAGTATATGAAGCTGACAACACTGGAGAATATCCATGATGCCCTCCTCCACGAGCAGTATGAGGTGAAGGTGCCGGAGGAGCTGAGGGAGAAGGCGATAGTACCTATTGATCGGATGCTGGAGCTCTCCTAATGGCTTGGGTGCGATGAAGCTCAATGCTGAGTTACATCTACGGGAGTTGAATGGGCAGAAGATCGGGGTGATCATGACGCCCCTTGGGCTCGATTATACCAAGGTATTGGAGCTTAATGAGAGTGCCGCCTATCTAATAGAGGAGACAAAGGACCGCGAGTTTACCGAGGAGGCCTGGATCACCCTCCTACAGCGTCGCTACCAAATCTCCCAAGAAGCGGCCACCAATGATGCCCGCAAGCTCATTGATGCCCTCTCCTCTGCCGGCCTCCTCAGCCACTAATATAATCCCTTGTCGAGGCCCAACTGCAGATGACCAGGGGGGTAATAGGTGCCCATAATAGACGACCCTTGTGGTTGCACTTAGATAAGATAGTGCGACAACAAGGGTCAAATTTTATTCCGTGCCCAATCAAAGCAAAAAATGAGTTGCAACTAAGCAATCGCTGAGATGCAACTAAGCAAATGACGAGTTGCAACAAAGCAATTGCTTAGTTGCATCTCAATTTTCGCCTTTCTAATCCATTGATTTATAACAGGATAGAAGAGGCGTATTTTCGACTTGTCCGATGAGGGCATCCAGAGCACCCGACAGGGTGCCATTCAGCTAGCCCCTCAGTCGGAGGGGCAATAGCCCCGAACGACTGGCGGGAAGAGGTTATGGTATAGTATTCGACCCTTGTGGTCGCACAAGCCGATACGAGTGC
>NZ_KV820668.1:11696-11999 GCF_001815465.1 Porphyromonas sp. HMSC077F02
AGTCTTCGGCTCTGCGAGCCTCGACTGGGGGCTATCTGAGTGGCACCCTGTCGGGTGCTGGTGGTAGAAGCCCGAAGGGGTTGCACTTTGAGATTTATAGGTTGTTATCTATATGTACCCCGTTCGGGGTAGTGTGGATGTGTTGGTCTCTGCTACCCAAGCTTTACCTTCCGGCTCGCTGTCGCTTGCCCTCAGGGGGAAGCTTGGGTTATTACACCGTGAAACCCCTTTCGGGGTTTTCTTAATCATTGAACAATAACATACCCATAAGGAGAATGTTGCACGAAGTGCCATTCTCGCACA
>NZ_KV820668.1:12099-41969 GCF_001815465.1 Porphyromonas sp. HMSC077F02
ACGAAGCAGATCGCCTTCGTGCAACAGTCTCATAAGGGGGTCGAAGGGTATGGGTGGATATCGTTTTCCACCAGTCGTTCGGGGCTAACGCCCCTCCGACATGGGGGCTAGGATCCGTCGGACCTCCTGCGGAGGTCCTTTATCTTGCCTTGAAGAAAGGTGCCCGACTTGTCCGACTTGTCCGATAAGGCACCGCCACTCAGCTATTGCCCTAAGGAAGGCTCAAACCGAATCACTTTCTCCATTAATGAAGCGGTAGCCTATGCCGTGAATTGATCTTAGGAAGCTTTTCTTTGTGTATTTATTGATGATGCGACGTATCTTTGAGACCTCATTATAAATAATTGCATTGGCATTCTCTGGTTGTTCATCATCTTTCCAGAGCTGATTTTTAAGGTCGTCAAATCTTACATTATTCCCTTCTTCCTCTTCGAGTATCTTGAGTATGAGGGTCTGTGTGGGGCTTATTCTACCTATGGACCCATCCGAAAAGTAGATGAGTTGTTGAGTGAAGTCTATCATCATTTCTTTCTTCTGCTTGGGTTGGACCTGTGCGGGTGTGGTGTATCGCTTTATATAAGCATCGAGGAGCTTGGCTGTCAGAGGCTTTTCTACATAACTTAGTGCCCCTGCTGTTATGGCTTCTGTCTTGACATCCTGGCCAGCGAAGCTGCTAATGATAATGATTTGGAGCTTTGGGAAAAGGTGGCTTACTTCACGGCAGACCTCTATGCCATTCTTATTTTCATTCAATTCCACATCAAGGAAGAGTAGGTCTGGGTTGAAGTCATTGATATAGTTGATTATCCCTACTGCTGTGGGCGAATAGTACACCCTATATCCGTAATCCTCCAGCTTTGCTCTTAAGTCATCTCCATAAGTAATGACATCGTCAATCAGCATTATTTTCTTCATATTAGTTTTTGTCAAATGGTATTGATAAAGTAAATAAGGACCCCATTGGCATTGCTCTTTCGTAGGTGATTTTACCCCCTTTAGCATTAAGGATTGTCCAAGCTATCATGAGACCAACTCCTCCATTGCTATCCATACATAGTTGCCTGATGCGAGATTGATTCAATTCGTAGGCTTTATCTCCACCAAATATTTTGATACCGCTGCCATTGTCTGCAATCTTAATAGATACGGCGTCTGTATTGCCAGTGGCACAAACTGTAATTTTAGGATCCTCTTGGCTGTATTTTACCGCATTATCTATGAATACTCTTAGGATTAATTTCAGCTCTTCTGCAGGGAAGAGAATGCTGAGACTATCTGGAATCTCTGAGAGAAAAGAGACCTTTTTCTCTGGATAATGTGCCTCTATCTCTGTAATGATATCCTGCACCATATCATAAATATATATCTGCCTTGATTCGGACTTCTTATTTTGTTTCACCCTATGCATGGTCAGTAATAGATTGATGTCGTCAGTAAGCTTTAGAATATGATTATCAGCCTCTATCAAACCCGCCTGTGCTTGCTGGGGTATATCAACATTAGATGCCAAACCATCAATTAGAGAGTGTGCCAGTGAAAGAGGAAGTTTCAAGTCGTGCACAAGTCCGTAAAAGAATAGCTCTTGCTGATGAGTAAGTGCCCTTTCTCTCTCTATCCTCTTGGTCATTGTGATGAGTAGGTAGAGGATGATGACTAAAAGCAGTATTCCTACAATAAACAATGAGGCTAGCACTTTCAAAGATTTTGGAAACTCCCCTCTTACAGTAGAGGTGATGGCGTATGCTTCACCCTCAACTTCAAACTCCTTTTCTATCTCAATCTGTATGGGATAAAATGAAAAGGCCTGCTCTGATACTTTAGAGGAGGATTGTGCTGTGAGTCTGTTGTTGACACGTAACTCCATATTCAATGAATAAATATTTCTGCCCGATAGCTTCTGCTTAAATGATTGAGCCAACCTATCAATAAAAAGAGAATCAGTTCGTATGGACGCAACGATAAGGACTTTTTCAAGTGTACTTGATAATTCTTCTGGTTCCTTTACAATGCCTGTCACTACGGCATTGGTTAAGACACTATCATTTTCAGCGGAGACCCGCTCTAGGGTTAATGTAGGGCTATCAGGATTACTGGCATTTTTTGAAAGTGTGGTGGCTGCGTATGATGTGATTACACTTGACAACAAATCGTCCAACTCCTTCTTTTCCTCGTTCATAAATGCTTTATAGAGATTGACCCCCCAGTAAAGCTGAATAGAAATATACAATACCATAATGATGATGAAGAGGCACAAAGTGAGGACTCTTCTCATGCGGGTATTGTCTTTCTGCATTTCTCTCATAATGTATCCAACTAGACAAATGATGTTCGTTTAGAGTGAGTACAAATCTAACGAAAAGTTCAATTAACATTTGACCCATAGAGGAACTGCTCGTTAGATTGTAATGAAATTAACTGCGTGAAATGGGTTGTAGTAGTCTGAATATCAAGTTGTTGATTAAATTTATTAGTCCTGTCATTGTTAGAACTATGTTAGAATTTTTGTTAGAATTTCTGTTAGAAATCACTGGTTTCCTACCAAATTACTCCTTACCTTTGTAGCGTATTTATTAACCAAGAGATAAAAGACGAAATTATGGAGAAAATTAACTTAGCCCTATTCTATGGGCTACAGATGACAAGCAATTGACTATGAAAGTTAAGGGGAAATTAATAACACTTATTATAGTGCTGTTTTTAGGAGCTAATTCTGTGTTCTCACAAGAGTATAAGGGGTTATGGGGTAGACTAGAGTATGAGCCTGGGCTTTCTCTAAATAATATTCCAAATGAACTCGGCGAGATAAAAGGGACTGGGATATATACGTATGGCTATGCATTTACCATTGGATGTCATTTTGAAAGATGGAGTGTAGGGCTAGGAGGTAATGCATCTGCGCATCTCAGTCCATCAAGATTTGCGTATTTAGGAATGTTTTTAGAGGGTACCTACAGACCTTTTGATGCGATACTTACCCCTCTTGCTTTCAATATTAGAGCTGGACTTCCTGTCGCAAATCCCGCAGAGTTTAAGGTGAAAATGAATACAAGTGTATCAGTTAGTTGGGCTTTAAGAAATAAACTGTGGAATGTATTTGGTGCAGAAATATCCGCTGGAATAGGTTACACACCATATGCAGTTGATATAATTACTTTTGTGCCTAAACAGAATAGTCCATCAAATTATAATGCAGACCAAATCGTACAAACTCATAATCTAAGTAAAGTAAATGCATTCTTGAGATTAGCAGTAACTATCAATTGATATATAGTTAAATTGATAATGTATATGATTACATATAAAGGACAGATTCAAAATGCTTGCACAACGTCATAATAAAAGCGCTTAGAAATATCACCCAAGATGTCTGTAAACGCATTTTCCATTGGCGTGTGATTTTATCTCCCTTTTGTGAACGCCTCCTACTATACTATAAACTTAGCTTTCAAATAATAACATGAAAAAGATTTGCCTATCCTTCTTTCTTATATTGAGCGTTGTTATACAGGTGCACGCACAAGAGAAAATCACTATTACGGTATCTGACACTTTTGGACATAGACTTCCTTATCCAGAAGTCATGATTGGTAGGGATTTTCACCGTGCGGGGACCTTAGATGGTACGATAGAGGTGCCAATTGATCTCTTTGCCCCTAATGATTCGTTGATAGTAAAATACATTGGATACAAGACGGCACAATTCTTATTAGACCCCTCTGCTATATCCAAAGGTGTAATCACTATAATCCTCAAGGAGGAATCTTATTTTTTAGATCCGATTATTGTTAGCCCGAGTGAGTTTTCTTCGGATAAGTATTTTAAGAAGAAGAAAAAGTGGTTGCTTCTACCATGTCGCAAATATCTCTTTGATATGGACTTTACATACAATAAAGGGAGCAATTCAAAAGAGCTGTACGCGGGACATATGTCAGGTGTTTCTGATGCCTATATCACCTATATGGATAGTACAAGTCTGACAACATCAGAAGAAATGCCTGATACTTGTAAAATACTAAAAATAGGGAAACGAGCTACTGAAATAAACTACCTCGTAGCACGCGCCTTTTGCCACCAATCAGAGCGCAAGAATTTTTACTGTACATATATGGGGAAAACAGATAACTCTGAAGCTTGGGAGTTTTCAATCCGAAAGCAACAAAAAATGCCTTGGGAGTTAAATCAAAATGATGAGCTTAGGTGTATAGTAACTCTCGACAACGATGGATTTATTGCCAATATTAAAACGCATTTCACTTCATCAACTAACAATGTCGCTTCCTACCTACTATACACTGATTTTGGTCGTTATGATAATCAACTGATACCAATAGAGACAAAATTTGATATTGTTCCGAGTGCTAACAACAAAGAAGCAAAAGCTACGTCCTACACGTTAAGATACCGTAATATTAGAAAAGACAGATGACTTTATTTGCCTTCTTTCTTGTTACGATATAATGGAGTGAAGGTTGTCATCAGTTCACAGTTAATCATTGTTCTAGACAATGGACATGGTGGTTCAGCACTATTGACGCAGTCCCGACTTATAGCCAATTCATAAAGAGCCTGCTCGTTAGAAAGTAATGGAGTTAATTATATGGGAGGGGCTATAGTTGACTGAATATCAAGTTATTGATTAACTTTGTTAGTTTTGTCATTGTTAGAAATCTGTTAGAATTTTTGTTAGAATTTCTGTTAGAAATCACTGGTTTTCCACCAAATTACTCCTTACCTTTGTAGCGTATTGGATAACTTTAATGAGAATGTACGGAATAGATTAACTTAGCCTAGTCTATGGAGATGCAGATGACAAGAACTATAAGAAGAAATAAAATAGCGTTTTTTACTTCGCTGTTGGCAATACTGCTATTTTCATCCTTCAAGATTGTTGATAAGAAGCATGGTGCGATAATAGACCAAGCTAAGCTGAAGATAGAGTACCGCTTCGAGATGAAAAAGAAGCCTTATGGCGGTGTAAGCGTGATGAACGACACTGCTATACTCCTTTACGGTGACCGATATTCTTTATCTTATTATCAAAGTGCCTATTATGCGGACTCCCTCACAAACAAGCCAGGTGGAAAGAAGGTGAAGTTTCGTATGCTAGAAAGAGGGCTGAATGAAAAGAATCCTTATCTATTTCTAGAACCACATACGCTACCCGACTATACCTATGTGGATTATAGTGAAAGCGTAATAATTAATTACGACTCTGAAAGGATTTATGTGCCTATTCTGTATAAGGAGCCAATTGAAGATATCAAATGGACCTTAAGAAATTATGATTCAAGGGTTATCTCTGGATACCAAGTTTATAAGGCTGTTTGTAATTTTAGAGGCAGATACTATGAGGCTTGGTACACGCCTGAGATTCCAATTGAAGTAGGCCCTTGGAAGTTTCAAGGGTTACCAGGTGCTATCCTTGAAGTATATGATGATGACCGGTGCTTCTTTTGGTCCGCATTTAGTGTGGAGTATTCTCCAAAGAAGCCCATAGAGCCTATTAGGTGGATTAAGTTTTCGGCACTACCATTTACCGAAGTAGAGCGGAAAGAGTATCTGAGGGATGCTAGGTCCTATATGAATGGGGAGTCGGTTGATACCAATAAGACCCTGCAAAAGGTCATTGCCACGGGGGCTAGGACCCACTATCTCCAGAGAAAAAAGCAAAAGTCGGAGTATGATTTTATTGAGCGAGACTACTTGTCCTGTCATCAAGATGAGACGGATAGTACTATTGCGTCACCGAATAAGAATTATAGCTTAGACTCGTTCACTATAGAGGGGGTTCCGAGGAAGGACTATCTGCTACTTCAGTATGAGTATGCCAGTCTAAAGGACACCATTGATATCATCTATTATAGACCCGACTTGCAACTGGTGGAAATAAGCAATGATCAATCGGTTACATACAGCCTGCGAACCTACCAAATGAAGGAAGAGTTTGGATCGGAAGCGGGGAAAAAGAGGTGGCAACAGCTCTTCAATCAAGGACTCGAATCGGTTAAAGCTGGTGCCTTACCGATGACTGAATTTATGAATAGGTTGCCACGGCTTGGGGATCAAGAAGTCATCACCCTAAACCTTCAAACTGGAGCGATGATAGTCTATGATAATATAGGGACGGAACAATATCAATACAATGACTCTGCAACCATTGAATGGGAGCTATTGGACCAACACAAAAGCCTACTAGGGTATGATTGCCAACTAGCTAAGGCTCATTTCAGAGGTAGAAATTGGTATGCTTGGTATACAATGGATATTCCTGTGAGTGCTGGTCCGTGGAAGCTTTTCGGACTGCCAGGGCTGATATTCGAAGCATACGATGAGAAAGAGCACTACCATTATACGCTGAAGGGGGTGGAGCAAAAAAAGCCGTCGCTCGACTATAGCATCCTTATCTCCCCCAACGCAACTCCAATAGATAGAAAGAAGTTGATCAGCCGGCAACAAGTATTTCGTGCCACAGGAGGAGAGGAATTCATCTCTGTAGCCTCCTCCACGATAGATAATTACCCAAAACCGAAGGAGCTAGAATGAAAAGAGCCTATATACTATTGCTACTACTTGAGATATCCTGTGGTCTCCCCCTATTTTCCCAAACCGAAGGGAAGGTAATAGACCGAGGGAGTGGCGAAGCGCTCTATGGCGTGATTGTAGTAGCAAAGAAGGCGGGGGAGAAAAAGGTTTTGAGCTTCTCAAAAACCGATGACGAGGGGCATTTCAAGCTAAATATCAAGCCATCCTCTGGCCTATGGCTACACTTCTCCATGCTAGGCTACGCCAAAGATAGCCTAGAGCTCACTTCTGGTCAGAACTATTATGAGATAAAGCTACGTGAAGAGGCGACTCAGCTAAAGGAGGTGAAGGTAACCGCTCAAGCGATTACAGCTCAAGGCGATACCATCAGATATCTAGTCTCCAACTTTAGTGAGATACAAGATAAAAACCTAGCCGATGTGCTGAAGAAGATGCCGGGGATAGAGGTGTCGGAGGGTGGTCAAATCAAGTACCAAGGGCAGGCGATCAATAAGTTCTACATTGAGGGGCGTGATATGCTGGGTGGTCGCTACGGCATTGCCACCAATACCATTCACCCCGACGATGTGGGCTCAGTAGAGGTGATGGAGAATCACCAACCTATCAAAGCACTTGAAGACCTCTCCTTCTCTCAAAACCCAGCCATCAATATTCGGCTTAAAGAGGATGCTAAAAGTCGCTGGGTAGGTACTGCCAAATTAGGTGGCGGGTATATGGATACCCACTCTGCACTACTATGGGATGGACAGGCAACAGTGATGAGGTTTAAGAAAGAGAGCCAGGCACTGGTCACCGCACGGAGTACCAATATAGGCAAAAGTGCAACTGCCTTTAGCTCCAATCTGATCTTTGAAAGCGATGGGTCGCCACTAGGCGGAGAATACACCCTCTCTGCTCCGCTAAGCATCTCTCCCTCACTCCCCTATCAGCTTGATCGCCACCGCACACGCAAAGGGCCATCACACATGGTGAGTACCAACAATCTATGGGGGTTGGGTAAAAACATTGACCTCACAAGCAAGATCAATTACAGTCACCAAACCGATCTTTCTAAGAGCCGCTCCACAATGATTTACCTCCTCAATGACGGCGATAGAGTCATTGAGAGCGAGGAGGAGTCGGAGGCTAGCGACCAAAACCTCTCTATGGACCTCCATCTACTCATCAATCGCCCCAGACTCTACCTGAGCAATAAGCTCTCGGGTGACTTTGAGTGGGACCGCAGTGAGCTACTAACCTCTGGTACTTATCCCAATAGTCAAGCCCTAAGGGGTGAGCGGCAGTGTCTGGGAAATAGGCTCAACCTCCTGATCCGCAAAGGCAATAGGAGCCTCTCAATCCATTCATTTGTAAAGTGGGAGCGCACACCAAATAGACTGCAAGTAACCCTACCAGATGAGGCACTAACACAGACACTATCGGCTCAGTTACTCTTCACTAATACCTCTACCAGCCTCAGCTATATCTTGGGGCGTGTAGTACTCTCTACCAAACTTGGCGTCGCCACTATGCACAGAAGTCTGGAGAGCCAATTAAGCGGTTTAGCTCAGCCTCTCTCGCCCCTCAACAACGACCTAAGTGCCCACTACTACCAACTCTATGCAACACCCCAACTAAGTTATAGCCACAAGAGTTTCAAGAGCGAGATAGAAGTACCTATGGCATGGACGCCCTATAGCTTTGGGAAAAGTGGTCAGTCAACCAAACTGCACCGCTTTCCTCTCTCGCCTCGTATTCGGATGGAGCTACAGGCCTCCGCACGATGGAAGTTGTCTGCTACAGCACGGTACCGCAATGAGATCCTTGATGACCAAGAGTGGTACGATGGATATATCCTCAATAACTATCGCACCCTCTCCCTTGGGCTAGAGGAACTAAGAAACCGAAAGAGTGGCAGTGCCAGTATCAGTGCCAATTATCGCAATGCCCTAGAGGCTCTATTTGCCAATGTTGCTGTTTCGTACAATCAGTTTTGTTTGAGCCATATCAATAGTCGCGAATTCCTAGACCGCTACCTCCTTTTACAGCCAATAGCACAAGAGAGTAGAGGCGATAGCTGGACCATCAATGGCCGTGTGAGTAAGGGCTTCATTTGGTGGAAGAGTATCTTCTCCCTGAACGCTCTCTACTCAGTAGGCAATCAAGAGCTACTGCTACAGAAAGAGCTAACGCCCTATCACTATGATAGATTCCTGCTAAGTGGTCAGATATCTATGCGTCCCGCCCCTTGGGTGAGCCTACTCTACGAGATATCGTACCACCAGAGTGGGCAAGCACCGCAAGGCGAAGCAGTGGATCGAAGAGATAACTACGCACAGAGACTTGATCTCACCTTTATACCAAGTAAAGCGTGGCGTCTGGAACTAACAGGAAATCACTACTACAATGAATTGACCAAAGAAGTACGAAAGCATTATCTCCTAGCCGATGCATCGCTTGTATACTCGGCACCAGCAGGATGGGAGCTGAACCTATCAGCACGCAACCTATTCAACAATCGCACCTACAGCTACACCTCCCTCTCCACACTCACTAGCTACACCGCAGAATACCAAATACGCCCACTAGAGCTTTTACTTGGCTTCTACCTCCGATTCTAAGATTGTTCACTCTATATTATGTTTCTTATCAAGCAAAAAGATGCGATGGATTGTGGCCCAGCGTGCTTGGCTATGGTGGTAAAGTACTATGGACGCTATCCAGACTTAGAGCCAATTCATAAAGAGCCTGCTCGTTAGAAAGTAATGAGTTTAATTATGCGGGAGAGGCTGTAGTGGACTGAATATCAGGATATTGATTGGCCTTCTATGTCTCGTCATTGTTAGAACTCTGTTAGAATTTTTGTTAGAATTTCTGTTAGAAATCACTGGTTTTCCACCAAATTACTCCTTACCTTTGTAGCGTGTTTATTATCCACGAGATAAAAGAAGAAATTATGAGAGGTGAGATCTATAAAAAGTGTCTAATGGCTCTGTTATTTTTGTTCTTTCTTAGTTACGGTTCTATTGCTGGTTTTGCTCAAAATCAAGATAATGATACCCTTAAGGTAGAGACTTTACCAGAAGTGATGATACAGGCACAGTTGCAAAAGACTTCAACCAAGTCTTCGGTATATACACCTACCATTCGCCAGAAAGAGGTGGCTCAAAATGCAATAGATCTTCTGCGTCAGTTGGCAATATCACAGATCAGTATTAACCTGATGAGCAACAAGGTAACCACTACGACAGGTGAGGGCGTGTCTCTATTCATCAACTATATCCCAGCGTCCTCAGAGGATATTGATGGGCTATTGACTACAGATGTGCGACGAGTAGAGTACCTAGACTTCCCTATTGATCCACGTTTTCAAGGCAGGGAGCATGTAATTCATTTTATTGTACACAAGTATGAATATGGTGGGTATACAAAACTAAGTGTCAATGAGAACTTCCTTACGGGGTTATCTAGTAATGTTTCTATTTTCTCTAAGTTTGCTTACAAAAGGATGATTTACGACCTTTATGTGGGCGGATCCAATCATAATCTACACAACATAGGCACTTCTACGATTGGCACCTATTCGCTACTTGACGACAATGGAGGAGCAAAGACTATTATTAGGAAAGAGTTGTTCAATGAGTCTCATTATAAGCAGAATTCCTACCCATTCACTTTTAGGGCGATTTATGATTCAGACAAAATTCAGATAACCAACACGGTAGGCTTCTCTTATTCCGAAAAGCCAATAGCAACTTATTCGGGTATTCTTTCGTATGAACCAGATCTAAACAGAGACTATCAATTTACAAGAGATAACCCTACAAGGCAAAAGCAACTCACGTGGAATGGCTATTACTTCTTTGCGTTGGAGAAAGGTTATCAATTGAGCTTAAGCCCTTTTGCTGGTTATGGAAGAGTGAACGACAATAGTTGGTATACCAATACTTTGCCAAATTCTATAGAGATAGAAAATAACGCCAAAGAGGATCAATATAGATATGGGCTTAATGCAACGCTGAATAAAAGGCTGTCCGATAGGCATCAACTATTTTTCAGCGGATATTATGGTGCGAATAAGAGCGATGTGAGTTATCGTGGCACTTCGCCTTATACGAATGAATTTATGTCGCAATATGGGGGAGCGACGATAGGGTATAACTTTTCTAATAATAGGTGGAGTCTCAATGCCAATTCATCCCTACAATGGGAGGAAAATAGAATAAATAAGAAGTCGGTAAGGGAGGTCTATCCGCTCTTTAATATCTCCGCAGGCTATTCTCCTTCGTCTCAGCACTCGATTAGATCCTTCTTTCACTATGGAGCCAATTACCCAGGGGCGAGTGTGAAGACACCTAATGTATTGCAAGAGCATGAAATGATGTACTTTACTGGCAACCCTGACATGGGACTCTCTAGGCAGTTCAACTTTAACCTCTCTTATAATTGGTTGCCTAATAATATGTTTTCCGCCTCACTATATGGCCAGTATTATGGTGAGATAGACCTCTATGTGCCTATCTTTGAGCATTATAATGGTGGAAAAGCTATTTTGAGGAAGTATGATACAGACGCTGAGTATCACCGTGTGCAGATGGGAGCTTCTTTTAATTACAAGATGCTAGATGGCAAGCTACACTTAGCTGCTTCTCCTTCCGTCACCATATTCCGTGTCCTTGGGTATTATGATAAATCAAAGGTACCGTTTTACTTCAATGCTTCAGCTAAGTATTACCTTAAGGACTTCTACTTCCAAGCTGCTTACCAGACAAAGTTCTGCACCATTCAGGGCAATAGAGCAGTCTATTTTGAGGATAGAGATTTTTGGCAACTACAGGCCGGATGGAGTAAGAACAATTTGAATATTCGTCTGAGTGCTAATAATCTATTTAGAGACGACTGGCGTACTTCTACTGAAATCCTTGATAGCCCCTTGTATTCTGAGGTTCGGTACTTAGAGGGCAATAACTTTCATCGGCGCATCAACCTCTCAATGACCTATACATTTGGTTACGGTAAGAAGATAAGGAGAGGCAATGAAGTGGGGCAACAGTATGGTGGCAACTCGGCTATCTTGAAGTGATGAGATTCTCTTTTTTCAAGCAAAAAGATGCGATGGACTGTGGGCCAGCGTGCTTGGCTATGGTGGTCAAGCAGGCTAGACTCCATCCAGATTTAGAGTAAGTGTATAAACAACCTGCTCGTTAGAAAGTAAAAGTATTAATTATGCAGGAGCGGTAATAATGAACTGAACATCAAGTTATTGATTAACTTTCCATGTCCCGTCACTATTAGAACTCTATTAGAATTTCTGTTAGAAATCACTGGTTTTCCTCCAAATTACTCCTTACCTTTGTAGCGTATCGGATAGCTTTAATGAGAATGCATAAGGAAAAAACTTTCCGAGCTTTGTAATCAGTGAATAAGTTGTCCGTCCCACAAGGGTCGTTAGGTTTGGGGCGCCAGGTCCCCGCCAGTCTTCGGCTCTATGGGGAGGGCGAGCCTTGACCGCTGGCTATCTAAGTGGCACCCTCGCGGGTGCTGATGGTAGAAGCCCGAAGGGCTTCCATGCCCTATTAACCCAGCCTTCCCCCTCGCTGGTAGGCGAAGCGTATCTGCGAGGAGAAGGTTGGGTAGAGGGATAGCTCACAACCTGCTACCCCGAAGGGGTTGCACTTTAAGATACATAGGTTGTTATCTATATGCAACCCCTTCGGGGTAGTGTGATTGTATTGGTCTTTGCTACCCAAGCTTCACCTTCCGGCTCGCTGTCGCTTGCCCTCAGGGGGAAGCTTGGGTTATTACACCGTGAAACCCCTTTCGGGGTTTTCTTAATCATCGAATAATAACATACCTGCAACAGTTGTTCGGGGCTTGGGGAGGGATGCCCCTCCGACTTGTCTGATAAGCCACTATCCAAGACATTTGATAGCTTAGGTGGGAGACTCTTTTTTTACCGCATTGAAACTGGAGTTTCACCGCATCGAAACTAATCGGTTGAGGCAACAAAAAAGGGTGCCCTTTTTGCATTATCCTCTTAAAACGACAAAAGCTGTACTTCGCGTACAGCCTTTGTCGGTCATTCCACAATATATTAGGATGTTAGGTAAGAAAGATTGATTAGGTTATGCTTTTCTGACAACACAAAGGTCATCAAATCTTAACATCTTACCAAGTAAATCCCTATGCTTTATAACACTAGTTTCTTGAATATATATTTAATAAACGATGGTATGTGTAGCGTCGTTAATAAATATATTTACTTGACTTTTGCTCCAAGTTGCTCATGGATTTGATTCTCAATGAGTTCCAATAAATCGGGATTTTCATTGAGGATCTCAATCGCTTTGTCTCTACCTTGTCCCAATTTGGTATCTTCATAGCTGTACCATGAGCCACTTTTTCGTATGATATCTAGGTCTGCACCCACGTCAACGATCTCTCCAACCTTGGAGATACCTCGGCCAAACATGATATCAAACTCAGCGCGACGGAAGGGAGGGGCCACCTTGTTCTTTGCCACCTTAACCTTGGTGAGGTTACCGATCACTTCGCCATCAGCATCCTTGATAGGAGTGCTTTTGCGGATATCTAGTCGCACCGAGGCGTAGTACTTCAGAGCATTACCACCGGTAGTGGTCTCGGGGTTGCCGTAGGCACCAATCTTCTCACGCAACTGGTTGATAAAGATACAGGTGGTCTTGGTACGATTGATGATACCGGCGAGCTTACGCAGAGCTTGGCTCATCAGTCGGGCATGAAGACCCACTCTATTCTCACCCATATCGCCCTCAATCTCACCCTTTGGGGTCAGTGCCGCCACGGAGTCGATCACGATGAGGTCCATTGCCGACGAACGGATTAGGTTCTCAGCGATATCAAGTGCCTGCTCTCCCGTATCGGGCTGAGATATCCAAAGCTTGGAGAGGTCTACCCCGAGTGCCTCGGCATAGCTGCGGTCGAATGCATTCTCCGCATCGATGATGGCAGCGAAGCCACCTTGCTTCTGGCACTCTGCGATAGCGTGTATGGCTAGAGTGGTCTTACCTGACGACTCAGGACCGTAGATCTCCACAATTCGTCCCTTGGGGTATCCTCCTACACCGAGGGCAATGTCGAGGTTGAGGGAGCCGGTAGGGATCACCTCTATATCCTCGATTTCCTGCGACGCCATATTCATGATCGAGCCTTTGCCGAAGGTCTTCTCAATCTTATCCAGCACCGACTTAAGTGCCTTCTCCTTCTGCTGTTGCTCTGCCGATTGCTCCTTTGTCTCTTCCTTTGCCATTACTCTTTATTTTCTTCTAATTGTTTGATCAATTCAAGTACCTGTGCGGCATGCTCCTTGGTCTTGATCTCCCGGCCGGAGAACTTACCTCTCACCACACCCTCCTCATCAATGAGGAAAGTGGTGCGCTGCGTGCCCATATACTTTCGGCCATACATGCTCTTCTCCACCCACACACCAAAGTCTTGCTGTAGCTCAGTCTCGCTATCCACGATGAGCGGGAAGGGGAGGCTATGCTGCTCGATAAACTTCTGGTGGCTCTTGGCACTATCCTTGCTCACTCCTATCACTTGGTAGCCAGCATCCTGTAGGTCGGCCATGCCGTCACGGAAGCTACACGCCTCGGCAGTGCAACCACTGGTATTATCCTTTGGGTAGAAATAAAGTACAAACTTCTGCCCTTTCAGCCCCTTGCGGGTGTACTCCTTACCATCTTGGTCCACCCCTAGGATTTCGGGGATCTTATCGCCTATCTCTATCATAGCTCTAGGTCTATATCGTGAAGCTCATGCCATGGGAGCCCTTGCTTTGCCACCTCCTCTAGGAATGGATCGGGGTCAAACTCCTCGACGTTGAAGACACCGTGCCCACTCCAGAGGCCTTTGAAAAACATCATCGCCCCAGTGGTAGCTGGCACACCAGTGGTATAGCTGACGCCCTGAGCACCGGTCTCCTTGTAAGCTGCCTCGTGGCTACAATTATTATAGATGTAGTAGGTACGCTCCTTGCCATCCTTGATACCATGGATACGGCAGCCGATAGAGGTCTGACCGGTATAATTCTCGCCTAGCTCCTTAGGATCGGGGAGTACCGCCTTGAGGAATTGGATCGGTACGATCTCCTTCCCCTCATAATTGATTGGCTCAATACTTGCCATACCGATATTTTGGATCACCCTGAGGTGGGTGAGGTACTCCTGCCCAAAGGTCATCCAGAAGCGTGCCCTCTTGAGGCTTGGGAAGTTCTTCACCAAGCTCTCCAGCTCCTCGTGGTAAAGGAGATAGCTCTCACGTGGCCCTACCTCGGGGTAGGTGAGTGGCTTGTGGATAGATAGCGGTTCGGTCTCAATCCATTGGCCATTTTCCCAATACTTACCCCTTTGGGTCACCTCACGGATATTGATTTCGGGGTTGAAGTTGGTGGCAAAAGCCTTGTGGTGGTCACCAGCGTTGCAATCCACGATATCGAGATAGTGGATCTCATCGAAATGATGCTTCGCCGCATAAGCGGTGAAGACACTAGTTACCCCAGGGTCAAAGCCACAACCTAGGATAGCAGTCAGCCCAGCCTCCTTGAAGCGGTCTTGGTAAGCCCACTGCCAGCTATATTGGTACTTCGCCTCGTCCTTTGGCTCGTAATTGGCAGTATCGAGGTAGTTGACCCCGCACTCCAAGCAAGCATCCATAATGGTGAGGTCTTGGTAAGGAAGGGCTACATTGATCACCAACTCAGGCTTAAACTCATTGAAGAGAGCTACCAACTCCTCCACGTTGTCGGCATCCACCTGTGCGGTCTTGATCTTCGCCTCCTTGATATTATTGGCTATGGCGTCGCACTTTGCTTTATTGCGGCTAGCGAGCATAATGTCGGTAAAGACATCGCTATTCATCGCCACCTTCTTAGCTACTACAGTGCCTACACCTCCGGCACCTATGATCAGTACACGTCCTTTCATATTACTTTTATTCGTCTTAAGGGTGTTACTTACTAAATACTCATTCACTCAAAGATACCACTTTTGTGGGAAACGGAGGAGGAAGTGCTGAGAAGTTGGGTTATCTTATGGTATATATCGGTGTTATCGTAGATGCCACCAAATAGTTTGGCACCTGGGCCAAAGCTGTATACCGGTATTAGTAGACCGCTATGCCCATTGGTGCTAAATTTCCCAACTACCTTTTGCTCTTCCTTGTCGCCACCCACTAGGGTTAGACCACCCGTCTCATGGTCAGCGAGCACGATAACCAATGTTTCGCCATTATTTCTAGCCCACTCCACTACCATTCCCACGGTGCGGTCAAAGTCGGCGGTTTCTTCCATTAGCATCGGGAGGTCTCCAGAGTGTCCATAATCATCAAGTTGGGAGCCCTCTATCATTAAGAAAAACCCGTTTCCTCCATGGTTAAGGTGGTTGAGGGCAAAGAGGGAAACCTTCTGGAGATAGTCGCCCCGCTCTTGAGGCGTGGGGAGGTCATTACTGGCTAAAGCTGCAAATATTCTTCCCTCTCGGATAGCTAATAGCTCCTCCATGTCAGTGGTAATATTAAATCCCACATCCTCCAAATCTTTATAAAGTTGTAGGGGTTGGTCATGTAGGTCTTTTAGCTTTTCACTACCTCCACCAATCACTAGATCTACATTCGACCGAGCATAATCAGACATAATATCATCGCTCTCGTCTCGGTCTCTATTGTGGCAACAAAAGGCTGCTGGTGTTGCATCCCACAGTCTGCATACCGAGATGACCCCCGATTTTAGCCCATTGTCGTGTGCAAAATCAGTGAGATTGTATAGCTCACGACCCTCAGGATCTACTCCGAGGTAGTGATAATTAGTTTTTACTCCAGTGGCCATTGCAGTTGCGGAGGCTGCTGAGTCGGTGATTAAGGTATCGGCTGTGTGCGTAGTCATAAGTCCGACTACTGAAGCCATAGAGGTAATGTTGGTCCTTCCCCCATTAAGTGCTTTAAGGGTGGCGATGTGCGATAGTCCCATGCCATCTCCGATCATAAGTACTACGTTGCGAGGAGCCTTGGTGATAGTTGAAGTGGGGTGTTGAATATCGATGGTTTCATACTGGTTGTGCCAAGTCAGATACTGACGTATATCCTGTCCGCTCTCATTTTGGTATCCAAATGTGACCAATACAGGGGTATGGTCGGAGAGAAAAGTGGTCCCCTCCTCCTCCTCGGGGTGACTAGCCTGATAGCAGTGAGGAATCAGTGAAGAGGAGCAGAAAATATAATCAATTCGCTCACGTGCTATGTGAGGTATTTGGCCGAAGTCGTGAAAGGTCCAATTGGGGCCGATTTTGGAATCGCAAAGGAGGTAGCTATCTCTCAAGGGCAGTGGAGATTGCATAAGCGTATCACTAGGTGATGCGTTGAAGTCTCCCAATGCCAATACAGCTATACCTGCTTCAAGGTAGGGTGAAATGCGCTCATTGAGGAGAGCTAGGCTTTTTCTTCTCGCTTCCTGGCCTACGTGATCTAGATGAAGATTGAAGCAGGCAATCTCTTTATGGCTTTCACGGTCATAGAAGTAGCCCCATGACACTATGCGAGGGCATGCTGCATCCCACCCAATACTTGGTGTTTCTGGGGTTTCGGATAGCCAAAAGTATCCACTCTCTTTGCACTCAAATCGGCGTGTGTCGTAGAATAGTGGTGCATACTCCCCTTCCTCCTTCCCATCGTCCCGACCTACGCCTATATAAGCATGGTGTGGGAGCATTGCCTTTAGATCCTCAAGCTGATTCTTGAGCACCTCTTGCATGCCGATCAAGTCGGCAGAGGTTCCATGTAGATATTGTGCGATGCTTTCCTTTCGGTTGGCCCACTGCTGTGTGCCGTCTTCCTTATTGTCATATCTAATATTAAAGGTCATTACCCGAAGGTCGTTGGCATTTGCTTGCAGGGTGGGTAAGAATAAAAGGAATAGTAAGCTCCAATAGAAAAACTTCCTCATAATTATAAGTGATTTTTAATGGCCTATAGATCTGTTTTTGTTGCTCTCATTCGTTGCAAAGGTAGATAAAAATAGGCGACTAAATATGTAATTAATGCTGGCAATTGAGTGTGATTATGTAATTTCATAGCAACTTAGCACCAACTAAACAGCTCCTTAATTTTACTTTAATCATTTCTATACTCTCTATTACTACCTTTGCGGCGTCAATAAAAGTTTGATTGGCTTTAGCAGGTACGCCTTAGTACTACGGCCAATTATGAGCTGTACATTTACGAAATGAATAATAAGACAAAACATTATGAGACATTTATTTAGAGTCTTACTACCGCTCCTCTGTTCCTTTCTCATGCTGAGCGAAGCTGCGGCTCAGAGAGGGAGTGCAACCATCTCTGGCACTGTATGGGATAAGGTATATGGTGAAACACTAATCGGTGCTACCATACAGGTAAAAGGTGCCAACCAAGGAGCTGTGACCAATATGGAGGGTGTTTTTACACTCCAAGCGGTAAAGCTTCCCGCCACACTTGTGGTAAGTTATGTAGGCTATAAGTCGCTAGAGCTTACAGTGACAAGCCCAACCACCTCTTTGCGTATAGAGCTAGAGGAGGATGCTCAGAATCTGAGCGATTTGATTGTACTTGGTTATGGTGCAGAGTCGCGGAAGGAAGACCTTTCTGCCGCCGTAGGGATTATCTCAAATGCCGATAAACTAGCTGTGCGACCAGTGAGTTCACCCACCGCCATGTTGCAGGGGCAAATCCCTGGAGTTACGATACAGTCTAATGGAGGTGACCCTACTCAAATTCCGAATATTGTCATTCGTGGACAAGGCTCTCAGAATGGAGATAATGTACTGTGGGTAGTTGATGGTGTTCCTGGTGCCCCTATCACATCTGTGAATGAGATAGAGTCGATAGTAGTACTTAAGGATGCCGCATCGGCTGCTATCTATGGAGCTCAATCTGGGGCTGGGGGTGTCATTCTTGTGACCACCAAGAAGGCTTCTAAGGGTGAGCCAAGTCTGTCATATGATGGTACGGTTGGTATCCGTCAGGCAGCCAATTTGCCTCGTGGTCTTAATGCTGAGGAGCAGCTAAGGATGCGTACCCTCTCTTTCAAGAATGCAGGGATGACCATTCCTGATTCTTGGAACCCCGAAAAGAACCCTTGGATTGCCACCACACGTACCAATTGGATGGATGAAATATTCCGTACAGCACTCTATCACCGCCACAATATTGCTCTCAATGTGGGTGGTGAGAGGTCTGTGAATCGCTTCACCTTCTCATACGACGATAACCAAGGGGTTCTTATCAATACCTTTAATAAGAGTTTTGCTTTTAGATACAATGGCTCGTTTGATATCAATAGGTATTTAACGATCAAGGAGGACCTCATCTGGACCAATAACAGCAGTAGAAGTAAGAATACCAATGATGGCTACACTGGCCCCATCCTATCGGCCATCTATATGCCCTCAAGTGCTGAGGTCTATAATCCAATTGATGGTAGCTTTGGCGGAGTAACTACGGAAGACCCTGCGTACATTAAAAAGTATGGTTCTGATACTGGTAGTGCCCATGGTGATGTGGTGAACCCCGTACGCTTATTGCTGGCAGAAAATAGGTTCTCTAAGTCCAATGACCTATGGAGCACCACCACACTTTCGGTGTCGAATGTTGTGCCTGGATTGAAATACAATGTACGATTCTCCTACAACCTCTTCAATTCCTATTACAAGGGATTTACTCCTAGGATAGATGAGCCAGGTAAGCCAAACGACAATAATTACCTCGGCGAGACGGCTAGTAGAGCTCACGCGTGGGACTTAGAAAATACACTTACCTACGACAATTCCTTTGGAAAGCATAGTGTGGGTGCGCTATTTTCTACCACTGCCGATTATTGGGTCTCAAGAGGTGTTAAAGGTGAAGGGAAAGACTTTGCAGATGAAGATAAGTCGCTACAGTATATGGGCAATGCAGAGAAGACGTCGGCAGATGACTGGTTATATGGTCCTGATGCCAATCTCTCGTACGTGGCTCGTCTCTCCTATAGCTACGATGATAGATATTTTGCTACCGCCTCTTGGCGACGTGACTATGCAGGGCGCCTACCCAAATCCAATAATTATGGAGACTTCCCAGCCATGACAGCCGCCTGGAAGCTTTCAAACGAACCCTTTTTCCCAAAGAGTGAGACCCTCTCTCTCTTAAAACTTCGTGCCTCATGGGGTAGGATTGGTAATCTAGGCTCTGTAGGACTTAACTACAGATATCCTACACTCTCCGATACCTATTGGGACGAGGGAGCACACTATGGAGCTGAAGTAGAGCACCAATATAATACCTTCTACTACTTTGATGAGGTGATCAATCCAAACCTCTCGTGGGAGACCTCTGAGCAACTTGACCTGGGCTTTGACCTTGTGATGTTTCGTGAGCGCTTGTCTCTGGCATTTGATTACTTCAATAAGCGAACATTTAATCTTATTCAGAGGCAGACGCTAGGATGGCCTAGCACCATTGGACTTTCAGCTCCACTTGTAAATGAAGGAGAGGTGCGTAATAGGGGGGTAGAGTTTTCTCTCAATTGGTCCGACCGTCCGACAAAAGACTTTAGCTATTTTGTTTCTTCCAATATCACCTACCTCAAAAACTGGGTTTCGGATATTGGAGTGGAGAATAGCGATGGAAGTAAGGGCGTTTGGGCCAATAAAGGTAGCCAATTCCGTAGCATTCCTTATATGATGCAGACTGCTGAGGGACAGCCTATAGGTTCTTTCTACCTCATCAAGACGGATGGTATATTTCAGAGTGATGAGGAGGCTGCCAATTATACTCATAATGGCAAGCGAATACAGCCCAATGCTGTTGCCGGAGATCTAAAGTTTGTGGACTATAATAATGATGGGGTTATTAATGATCAAGACCGTCAGTATCTAGGTAATGCGATGCCCGACTTCACTTATGCACTTACTTTTGGAGCTACGTACCGCAACCTTTCGCTCTCCATGATGCTACAAGGTGTACAGGGTGCCCAAGCTCTTCACGTGGCAAAGTTTGTCACCATGAGTGATGTGGAGGGGAATTTCAATAGAGACTCTCGTATCCTGGATGCTTGGAGCCCTACAAATAGCGGATCCAATATCCCACGGATATCCAAGAATGACCCCAATGGCAACTTCGCTCGAGCTACTGATTGGTATCTAGAGGATGCGTCATACTTGAGAATCAAAAATGTGACACTCTCCTACGACCTTACCGATGCTATCCGTAATTGGAGCCATCTAGAGGAGCGCAAAAGTAGTTTATCACTCTATCTGAGTGGTGAGAATCTTTGGACCTTTACAAAGTATACTGGTATGGATCCCGAAACAGGGGGCTGGGATGCGATGAACTACCCTGTCTCAAGAGTATTTTCGTTTGGGATCAAGATGACTTACTAAACATATTGAACACTTTCAGAATAAGAGAATATGAAAAAGATAATACACTACACTCTCTTGGCGGCCTTAATCTCAGTGGGGTTTCTTACCTCCTGCAGTAAGTTCTTGGACCAAGAGCCAGAGGGAAAGCCGACAGCGGATAATTACTTCAATAACGACTTCCAAGCCAAAAGTATCGTAGATGGTATTTTTGCTCGCTTTCATCAGGAGCAGATATTTGGCAGAAATCTATTTTTTGAGCAAGGAGCAGCCAATGATATTGTGTGGGGGCGCACCAGTTCGGGCTCTACCCTCTGTACCTTTAAGTACACTGGAGACGAAGGTCGTATTACTAGTATCTATGAACATCTCAATACCAGCATTGCTCGTGCCAATTATGCCATCGCTTCGCTACTCAATAAGGAGAAGTCTACCTCACTCTCCCCTATTGAACGTAGGTCGCTAGGTGAGGCTTATTTCGGGCGTGCATTTGCCCACTTTTATATCGCCTATAGGTATGGAACCGACCAGCAGGGAGTCCCATTTTCTCGATACGAGGATATGCCTGATGGCTACGACAATTCAATTCCCGTGCAGCAAGCATCGGTAGTGGATAATTACCGATTGATTATTGAGGACCTGGATCAAGCCCTGAAGTATCTCCCAAGGTTTGAGGAGTATGATGTGGAAGATAAAGGGCGCCCACACCAAGCTGCAGCGATCGGATACAAAGCCAAGGTCAATGCCTATTGGGCAACTTGGGACAAAAGTAGATGGAGTGAGGTGATCAAACTTGTCGACCAACTCGAGAGGGATTATGGTAGAGGCCTTGCAGATACTTTTGATCAAGTGTTCTCATCGGATTTTGAAGATTTTTGGAATAGAGAATATATCTGGACCATCCCCGGCAATGGGGGTGTACTTGGTGGAGGCTCCAAACTTCCTGGTGTCGTATTAGAGAATAAAGGCTGGGGCAAGTATAATGGTTGGGGATACTTCAAACCAACTCTAGATATTTATGAAGAGATGCTTAAGGATGGTGAGGGTAATGACCGATTGGTTCGTTCTATCCTTGAGTACAATCAAGAGTTTGAGTTCTTCGGTGAGACCCGACACTTTTATTCTTCATCCGATCTAGAGTCGGGATTCCAGATTAATAAGTATATGGATGCCTTCAAATATAAAGATCCAACAGGGTCTGGCCATCTTAATCCAAATGGGAATTTCATGACCACCCGCATCAACTTCCCCATACTCCGCTTTGCTGAGCTACTCCTATTTCGTGCAGAGGCTTATCTCATGCAGGGAAATGCGGCTGAAGCAACCAAAGATATCAATAGGATTAGGAGGAGGTCCAACCTTCAGCCACTTTCTGGAAGTGCAACCATGGAGGCACTGTACCACGAGCGGAGGTGCGAGCTGGCATTTGAGTTTACAGACCACCTCTTTGACCTAAAAAGATGGCACCGCTCCGATAATCCAGAGCTTAAGGCCCTTGCAGCTAAGGAGCTAAATGCACGACCACGTGTCCGGAAGTATGCAGATCGCGGCAAAGCCTTATCTACCTACACGATTGATTATTACGATGATTACAAGGACAAAGCCACTTACTCAGATCATATGATGGTATTCCCTTATCCATCTATCGTAATAGTAAATTCTGGAGGACTATTGAAACAAAACCCTGGTTACTAACGATCTCGTGCATAACTAGGTGATGTGTGTTGGTTAGTTTCACTTAGCATGCACCCTCCTTTATACCGATTAGGTAGATGAAAAGAGGAGGGTGCATGATTATTTTGTGCCTTGCATATTACTTTATATACAGATATACTTATGAAGAAGATAACTCTTTTATTCATTGCTCTCGTGGGACTACTTTTCCTGCCCTTCGCATCTTTATCCGTGAGAAGTGAGGAGGTAAGATTTGTGGATGGCTCATTGATCATAGCACAGTTTACCGATCTCCACTGGGATGCCAGATCCAGAAAAAAGCAAAAGACCGAAGCCATACTGCGCTCAGTGGTAAATCAAGAGCAGCCACATTTGATCGTACTTACTGGTGATATCGTCACTACTTCGCCTGCAGAAAAGGGGTGGCTTGAACTACTGGCTATCCTTAATGACCTGAAAACCCCATTTATGGTTACCCTCGGAAATCACGATACTGAAGTGCTGGCAGGTGATAAGATTTTTTGCCTATTGGCAAGTAATTCTCCCTACTTCATTGGCACCAATTACGAAAGAGATATTGATGGGTATGGCAATATGGTACTACCTATCAAAGGGGCTAAGGGCGATGCCACGGCACTACTCTACTTTTTCGACTCTCATAGCTCAGAGCCCAATCCCCTACTGGGTACCTATCAAAAGATCCAATGGAACCAGATCGAGTGGTATCGCAATCGGAGCAGAGAGTTTTCAGCTAGCTCTCCCAATGAAACCCCCATCCCAGCTCTTGCTTTCTTCCATATTCCACTCCAGGAGTATGCTTTACTTAAAGGAGATACCAAAACCTATGGCAACTGGCAAGAGGGTATCTCAAGTGCTGGTATCAACTCGGGCCTATTCTCTTCTTTCATTGATATGGGCGATGTGATGGGAATGTTTGTGGGGCACGACCATGTCAATGACTTTATTGGTATTCATATGGGTATAGCAATGGCTTTTGGACGTAATAGCGGAGCTGATGCTTATGGCAACTTCGTTCGTGGAGGGCGGATTATCAATCTATATGAAGGTGAGCGTAAGTTTGATACTTGGATCACCACACCTGAGGGGAGGGAGCCCGCTTATTACTACCCTTCAGGTCTTAACGCTCATGCCGAATCTGAGATGGCTTATTCCGCTTCTAAGGATTTAGCTCAAGTGGTTCCAGGTGTTTCCTATACTTACTATGAGGGCGCTTTCAAATCAGTAGAGGAGTTTAAGGAGGATCATGAAGTTTCCCACGGAGTGTGCTCCAACTTTGATATCTCTCTTGCACCCAAGCAAGATCACTTTGGCTATCAATTCAATACCTTTATTTATATCCCAGAGAGAGGGGTATATCGCTTTTATACCTATTCCGACGATGGTTCTGTACTCTATGTAGATGATCAGTTGGTGGTCGATAATGATGGCGGGCACAGTGCACGTCGGCGTGAAGGGATGATCGCCTTAGAGCAGGGGTATCACCATCTACGGCTTCTCTATTTTGAGAACTATATGGGTGAGATCCTTGAGGTAGGTATCGTGGGGCGTAACCTCCCAGAGCGACCCCTACAAGAGGAAGACCTTTTTATCCAAAGTGGCAGCAAATAAGCCCGAAGCCATAAGGACCTCTCCGAGGTCCTAGTTTGAGAATGTTGCACGAAGGATGAGATGCAAGGCCTGAGGATGAGGGCTAGGTGCACGTAGGGCACCAAGGCCTCACCAGGCCAAAGGGAGCGTACTCACGTACGTGACCGAGCCCGAATTCCGAAAGCAACGCAGCAGATCGCCATTCTGCAACATCCACCCATGGCCTATTAACCCAACCTTCTCCTCGCTGGTATGCGAAGTGTACCTGCGAGGAGAAGGTTGGGCAAAGAAATAGAGCTCACCTCCTACCCCGAAGGGGTTGCACTTTAGGTTCAATAAGTTATTGTATATATGCAACCCCTTCGGTGTAGCCTATTTATGGTACCCTTTTCTACCCAAGCTTCACCTTCAGGCTCGCTTTCGCTCGCTCTCACGGGGAAGCTTGGGTTATTACACCATGAAACCCCTTTGGGGTTTTACTTGTATCGTCTATAGCCCTCCAACCCTTACGGTCGCACTCGTATAGGCTTGTCCGACCCACAAGGGGTCGTAAGCTAGGAGGGGGATGGCTTATGATCCCCCAGTCGTTCGGGGCTAACGCCCCTCCGACGTGTGGGCTAGGATACGTCTGACCTCCCACAAGGGGAGGTCATTTGACAATAGATAGTACACAATGGTGCCATTCATTGAATGAGGTAAGGCAATCTAAATCTCCATATCATATAGGTGATTAATTATATTTTTTGGGAAGGGGAAAATGACCGCTTGCGGTCGGACGGATCCTAGTCCCTGTTCGGAGGGCGTAGCCCGAACGACCAGGGGGAATATGGTCATCTCCTCCCCACCCTCGCGACCTCCCCTTGTGGGAGGTCGGACAATTTGAGCTAGGGCTTTGTCTAGTGAAAAAAGATCTTCAGAGTACCATATGATAAAGATTTACACTGGGCAAGAGTCTCTAGAAAAAAACGCAGGTCGTTGGGGCTTTCCCTCACGACCTGCGTCTTGTTTCTTTATTTCCCAACAATTGTTGAGATCACCCGATCCAGATCGGCGGAGGTGAGGGCAGAGCCCGATGGGAGGCAGAGCCCCCTGTCAAAGAGTTGCTCCGAGATCGCCTTGCCCTCCACCATGCTGTAGAAGGGGCAGTCGGCAAAGACCGGTTGCAGATGCATCGGTTTCCAAAGCGGGCGGCTCTCGATATTCTCCGCCTCCAACCGTTGGCGAAGCTCCTCACGGTCATATCCAGTTACCTCGCGATCTATTGTGATACAGGTGAGCCAGTAGTTACTATTGAAGTCGCTCGAGGGGGCACTCATCACCTCAATCCCCTTCACATCAGAGAGCGCCTCACGATAGTAGTCGTGGTGGCTCCTGCGGGCATCCACATGCTCCTGCAGCACCTCCATCTGACCACGACCGATACCGGCCGAGATGTTCGAGAGGCGGTAGTTGTAGCCGATATGCTTGTGCTGATAGTGGGGAGCCGGTTCGCGTGCTTGTGTGGCAAAAAACATCACCCGCTTTGCCTCCGCTTCGCTGTGCGTCACCAGGGCCCCTCCGCCCGAGGTAGTGATGATCTTATTGCCATTAAATGAGAGCGCCCCATACTTCCCCAGCGTACCGCACTTACGCCCTTTGTATGTAGAGCCAAGCGCCTCCGCAGCATCCTCCACCACAGGGATATCATACTCACGGGCGATCGCCAGGATCTCATCCATCTTCGCCGGCATACCATAGAGGTGCACAGGGATGATCGCCGCCGGCTTCTTACCCGTCACCTTGATCCGATCCTCAATCGCCTTTCGGAGCGCTTTCGGACACATATTCCACGTCTCCGGTTCGCTATCCACAAATACAGGGCTTGCCCCTTGATACTTGATCGGATTGGCACTCGCCGAGAAGGTAAAGCTCTGGCAAAGCACTTCATCGCCCGGTTTCACATCAAGCATCACCAAAGCCAAGTGAAGCGCTGCCGTGCCGGCACTCAGTGCCACCACATGCACATCTTCATTCAGGTAATTGCGTAAGTCCTGCTCAAAGGCATTTACATTCGGACCGAGCGGTACCACCCAATTGGTATCAAACGCCTCCTTAATATACTTTTGCTCCTCGCCCCCCATCTGGGCCAGCGATAGCCATATCCTCTTCTTCTCTTCCATATCACTATCTCACACTTTAGTCTTATACTTCTGTTTTGGGTGCCTCGGCATATCAGGGTAGGTATACTCCAGTTCGCCTGCCTCCAGCAACTCCTTCAGGCAGTTCCTTATCTGGTATGCTTTTGTCCTTATCTAGTATGCTTTTGTCCTTATCTGGTATGCTTATCTCCTTATCTACTATGCTTATATCTTTCTTTTAGTCTTTATACGACTGTGGGTTAAGTGCGATGAAATTAGTTTTCTTCGGTGGTGTCGCGAGGGGTAGAGGGGCGTTGCTCACGGGCAAATGCACGAGTGGTGACGGTAGAGGATTCAATAGCACGGAAGGCAATATCCTTCACCGTCTCTTCCGACTTAGCCACTTTCACGCCTGCCTCTCTCAGCTGAGTCTCCATCTCCTTGATCTTCTGCTGTAGCAAACCGATCTGCTGATCCTTCAGCAGTAGCTGACCCTCTGTCTCCTTTTGAGCTAGGTCAAATTCAAAGCGGTGCTCCCTCTTGAGTCGCTCCTCCGTGGTGGCAATAGCCTTCGAAGTGGCCTCCTCGATGCGTCCCTCCATACCCGAAGCCAGCTGTCGTAACTGTTCCAACTCCTGTTCGGCATCGGTAAGAGCCTTGAGGCGGTCGGCATGCTCCCGTTCAAATGCCGACTGACGCTCCCTTAGCTCCCGCTCCTCATTTTGCAGACGCGTCTTAAACTTATCCTCCTCCTCTCTGCGTCTCTGATTGGTCGTGTAGTTGTACTCCTCCTCCTCACGCTTCCGCTGTAGAGCGATGTCAGCCTTCTCTTGCTTCAGACCGTTGGCGTGCTGCTCCTTCTCCCGAGCCCACGCCTCACGAGTCTCCTCAATCTCCTGCTCCAATTGGCCTTTCTTCAGCTCCAGCTCCTGCTGTGCCTCCTCCTTATACTTCTTCTGAGCCAGGATAAGGGCCGAGAGCGAGTCGGCATTACTCTGAATAGCATAGAGCTCCTCGATCCACGCCTCCTTTACCTTGATGGTCTCATTGAGCAGATGGAGCTTCTCAAAACCCTCCTTAAGCTGTTTCTGAAGTAGCACCACCGCTTTTTCAAATCCTCCCATCACCTCACGGGCATAGTCATTCAGCTCCTCGGCCGAAAGCCCCTCAGCCTTCGTTACCACCTTCGCCTGCTCCACTCGCTTTTGTTCCTCGCGTGGATTCTCCTTGCTCTTCGTCGACACCTCCTTCAGAAGTGCCTCGTAAGCCTCCAACATCTCCTTCTTGGTATTGGACATACTGATCTGTACTCTCTCCTCACTCATAACCATCCATATCTAAAGGTTTATAACTTGAGAATGTTGCACGAAGTGCCATTCTCGCACATTTGCTTAAATGTGCTGAGACTTTGCACGGATGATGAGATGCCAGGCGCTGAGGATGAGGCCGAAGAAAGCGTACTAGTGTACGTGACCAAGCCCGAATTCCGATAGCAACGCAGCAGATCGCATTTGTGCAACAGTCTCAACTCTTTCATCATCTCCCAAACTATACAGCAAACTTACCAATAACTTCCAAGCAACCCCAATCATTTTGGTCCCTAAAGTGCGAATGATGCACGAGAAGTGCCATTCTCGCACATTTGGTTCAAATGTGCTGGGACTTTGCACGCAGGACACCAAGCACCTACAAAGTGCTGGAAGCGTACTGGCCTTCGAGACGACCCCGAATCCCGAAAGCGTGGTTAGGATAGCAGTCAGAATTTATCAATATCCCTTTGGATATAAAGACGCACCCTTTCAGAGTTCCTAAACTCCTGCATCTCCTTCCGATGCGAAAAGGCAAAATGAGGGTGGCTACTATTGCATAGGTAGGCCATCACCACTCTTTCCTCAGAGTTTATAAAATCATCGTCAAGGTGAGAGAGCGTATTCTTTAGCTGCTCAACCCCCTTCTGTATCCATCGCTTTTCGCCACTTTTGAGTTCTATGAAGATTACACGCTCCTTTCCCTTCGTGTAGAGAACCCCATCGCACAAGTGCTCCTCAGGGATATTGTGATCAAGTGGTACAAATTGTAGCTCTACTTCTTTTTCGTTGGTTACGTGGGCATTCCACTTACAAGGATCCCCATTTGTAGTGGTATAGGCCCACTTATCGCGGTCCGATGTGGCGTGTGGATTCCCATCGTTGATACCAAATTCGCGAGCCTTTTGTAGCGGCTCCGTGATATGCGAAGGGTCAAAAAAGTCCACCTTATCCTTCTGCGATGCCATCTTCTATATCCATCAAATCGCTAAAGAGTTGATTAGTCTCCTGTAGGGCATTGTTAAGGAAGTTGCTATCTTCTGGGATACCCTCATAGCTTTTCAACTTTCTCACCACCCCATTCTCCTCTATCTCATAGATCGATAGCTCATTAGGTGCCAATTGGCTGCGATGAGGCACTATAGCCTCCACCAACTTGTTTCCCTCATCACCCACCTTGTTCGCCACTTGATAGGCCTTCACACAGATAGAAAGGTAGTTGATTATATAGGGGCTATGCGTAGTCATCACCAATCCGCTTCCGTTATTTCTCTTACGGCTCTCCAATAGGTTAAATAGTAGCTCCTTCTGTGTCAAAGGATATAGATTTTGCTCCGGTTCCTCCACAATACACCAAAGCGACTTAGGTGCAATCACCTTCGTCACATTTTCTATCATCAGCTTTTTCAATTGGTCAGATACGAAAGCGTCCTCTTGTATCTCGGCAATCTTCTTGCGAAGCTTCGCGAGCTCCTCTGCACTAAGGGGGACATCCACCCGCTCTGCAATCTCATTCGATAGAGACCTTGATACCAGTAGCAGTGGTAGAAGCGATTGTAGCCCGCTTGCTCCTTTATAGGCACGCACCTTGCTCCCCCCTTTGGCGATGTACGTAATTTTATTTTGTCTACTATACTCTACAGCAAACCCATCCACAAGGTCAAATGACCCCTTCAATTTGCCAAGGGCTTTTTGGTATTCCACCTGGAGCGTAACCAATGATGCAGGCAGACCTCGCACCTTATCAGCCTGCTCAATAGCAACCATAAAATTACGCTCCGCAGGGATATACATCACCTTCGGAAGTAAGTAGCCACCATCCCCCCTATTTTTCTTTATAAAGAGACGCTCCGACTTGTACTCAAAAGTATAAGCCTCTCCCACATACTTGATGTAGGTATAAGGACAAAAAAAGTCCTCAATCTGATGGTAACCACAAAGAGTCTTACGAAATCGATTGTAGAGCGTATAGTACTTCTCATCCACCTCCTGCCTAGAGATAGCCTTCTCAAGCCAAATACAGGTGGATAGTATCTTCACGATGGTACTCTTCCCCCTCCCCTGACGGCCACAGAAGAGAGTCACTGGAGAGATCTCCATCACCCCAGTAGCTATAATTGGACCAAGTCTTCTTATCTCTAAATACTTCATAGCAATAGCTTTAACTGCCTACCTTTTCGCAAAGATAGCAAAAAGGGATAATATGAGAATGTTGCACGAAGTGCCATTCTCGCACA
>NZ_KV820668.1:42069-63496 GCF_001815465.1 Porphyromonas sp. HMSC077F02
AATGTTGCACGAAGTGCCATTCTCGCACATTTGCCTTAAATGTGCTGGGACTTTGCACGCAGGATGAGATGCCAGGCGCTGAGGATGAGGGCGAAGGAAGCGTACTCACGTACGTGACCGAGCCCGAATTCCGTAAGCAACGCAGCAGATCGCCTTCGTGCAGCTGTCTCAATATTCTACCCTATACAAAAAAAACAAACCGGCATAAAGCGCCTTAGCTACTGAGGGGAAAATCTTACCCTAGCACCGTCTTGAAGATGATCCGGATATCGCCCCAAAACGACCACTCCTCCATGTATTCCCTATTGATCCGCACCTTATCCGGGAAAATTACCTCGTCATTGTAGCGGATCGGATCCTCCACAGAGGCAAGTATCTCCTCCTCATTCCGGTATTTCAGAGAGGCGGGCCCCGTGATGCCTGGTTTTAGTTGGAGTATCTCACGATCCTCGCCCGCCAGTTTGTCGGCATAGCCCGGCACATCGGGGCGTGGCCCCACAAAACTCATATCTCCGATCAGTACATTCCAAAGCTCAGGGAGCTCATCGAGCTTGTACTTTCGGAGCTTAGCTCCTAGTGGCGTGATCCGCGACTCCCCCGCTACCGAGATAGAGCTACCACCGTGTGCTACCGTCATAGAGCGAAACTTCACCATCGTGAATAGTTCGCCATATTGTCCCACACGCTTCTGCCTAAAGAGTACTGGTCCACCAGGCATCTTAATCGCAATCAGTATCGCCACCACCGCCAGCAAAGGCGAGAGCACCACTAGCCCCACCAGCGCCATCACCCTATCAAATACCCACTTCACCCACATGGTTTACAACCTATTAGTCATCCTTTTCTTAACCGCATTCCAAGCATAGCCCATAAGATAATATATAGATTGGAGGATTGATAGTTTTTCCACCTCTCTGTAAACTTTCCATACAGATTTGGCTGCCTTGATTTTGTCATTGGAGATAGACCCCTCCACTATTCGATATCTAGATAGTGGAATATCCAAGCCATATCCATTGTGACCTTTTTTTAATAGGCTAAGCCAGGTTGCCATATCTTGATTCTTACGTATTAAAGGCATTCTAAAGTCTCCCGTAATTTCTCGGTCAACCATTACCGTAAGACACCCAATAATTGTGTTGGAGAGATACTCTTTATATGTGATCATTTTTGGAGCGTATACCATATAGCTATCACGCAATTGATCATCCAAGACATAGTATGCTGTAAATGAAAAACCAACTTTATTTCTCTGCATAAAGTCCAACTGTTTTTCCAGCTTGTCTGGTAGCCACATATCATCGCTATCAAGGAAAGCAATATATCTTCCTTTGGCTTGACTAATTGAGTTGTTCCTTGCTACTGCTGCACCTGAATTGACGTCTAATCTAAAAATTCTTATCCTAGGATCCTCTTCAGCTACAGACTTAATTATAGCATAAGTATTATCCTTGCTTTGATCATCAGTGATTAGGAGCTCCCAATCTTGATAAGTTTGGTTTCTTACTGAGTTTATTGAATCCAATATAAAGCGCTCGGCATTATAGCTGGGCATTATGATTGAGACAAGGTGCTGCTCTCTTTCCATATTGCTAATTATTGCCTATATTAAGATATTGAAATCCATTCTTATTGAGCTCTTCTCTGTCAAACACATTGCGACCATCTATTACTAGAGGGTTATTCACAAGAGTTTTGATCTTATCCCAATCTGGAACTCTAAACTCTTTCCATTCTGTGACGTGAAATATGGCATCTGCTCCAGTAGTACTATCATAAAGGTTATCTGCATAGGTAATAATGTTTCCTAAGCGTCTTTTCGCTTCGTCCATTGCTATTGGGTCGTAGGCAATAACTGAGCACCCCGCATTAATCAACGAATCAATAAGCACGAGAGCTGGTGCCTCCCTCATATCATCGGTGCCAGGCTTAAAGGATAGTCCCCAGAGTGCAATCTTTTTCCCTTTAATATCTCCATTGAAGTGAGCTTTGAACTTTTCAAATAAAATGTTTTTCTGAGACTCATTGACTGCTTCAACAGCTTCTACAATACGCATATCATATCCATATTTCTTACCGGTAGCGATCAAGGCTTTTACATCCTTTGGAAAGCACGAACCCCCATAGCCACAGCCTGGAAATAAAAACTTACTCCCAATACGAGAGTCTGAACCAATGCCTTGGCGTACGGAGTCAGAGCTGGCGCCTACCAATTCACATAGATTGGCAATATCATTCATAAAGCTAATGCGAGTAGCTAGCATGGCATTCGCTGCATACTTTGTCATTTCAGCCGATGGGATATCCATAAAG
Organism: Porphyromonas sp. HMSC077F02; assembly: GCF_001815465.1. Lineage (NCBI taxonomy): Bacteria > Pseudomonadati > Bacteroidota > Bacteroidia > Bacteroidales > Porphyromonadaceae > Porphyromonas > Porphyromonas sp. HMSC077F02. The sequence continues at coordinate 44,383 of NZ_KV820668.1, forward strand.
ATAACCCTAAAGTTATTGAGCATCATAGGCTTGTAAAGTCGAGTCATAAGCTCCCTTGCACGTTCGCTGTCAACACCCACAACCACGCGATCGGGCTTCATAAAGTCATCAATCGCATTTCCCTCTTTTAGAAATTCAGGATTGGAAGCGATATCAAATTCAATATTTACCCTTCTCTTATCTAGTTCTTCTTGAATGGCTTGCTTAACCTTTTCCGCCGTTCCTACCGGTACAGTACTCTTGGTGACCACTAGTTTGTAGCTATTGATATTTTGGCCAATCGTCTTTGCCACCTGTAGCACATAGTGTAAGTCTGCCGATCCGTCCTCATCGGGAGGGGTGCCGACAGCCGAAAATACTATCTCTACATCGTCCAAAACCTCTTCAAGTTTAGTATTGAACTTCAAGCGACCAGCTTTTACGTTACGTTGGACTAGTGTGTCTAGCCCAGGCTCATATATGGGAATAATCCCATTTTTGAGACCTTCAATCTTCTTTTGGTCAACATCAATGCAGGTAACCTCTGTACCCATCTCTGCAAAACAGGTGCCGGTAACCAGCCCTACATATCCTGTTCCAACAATCGCTATCTTCATAGTTTTATCTTGCTAAGTAATTTATTGTTTGCTAATATGCTTATTATTATCGTATAAATCAAATACATCAACATATGATCTTCCAACATTTTCCCAATTGAAATGCTTCACTAAATAGTTGGGGTCAATGTTAAATGTCGAGTAATGATCTATTAATCGTTTTAGTGCGGAAATAATGCTGTTGATGTTGTTGGGGCTACAAGAAACACCATAGTTTTGGTCAAAGAATCCATCAATACCCTCGCCTTTGGTATATAAAACTGGTAATCCTTGTGACATTGCCTCAACGTATACCAGCCCAAATGTCTCGTGGTGAGATGGCATAGCAAATATATGAGACTTTCTATATAAGTCACAGATAATGCTTTTTTCTTTGATAAATCCATGAAGTTTAAATAATTCTGGCCATTTACGAGCAAGTCTTGATATTATATCTCGATCATTGCCTCCATCACCAATGATGTGTAGACAGATATTGTAATGATATTGCTCATTCAATTTCAATACAGCTTTCATAAGTGCTGGTACATTCTTATTCCTTGTGAAGTTGCCCGTATAGATGATATTCCAGGGTTCATTTTCTTTATGTTGTTTCTTAGAGCAAGAAATATTATTGAGCCAATAATTTGAAATTCCATTCGGAATATTTACTACCTTATCACCATATTGACTGTAGCGATTGAGTAGCCTGTTTTTATGTGCTGGAGAAACACAGATGATATGATCTGCCTCAGAAAGTATTTTACGACCAATTGCCCACGTATGTACAAGATACTTCATAAATAGGTTAATATCCGTGTTGCGTACGGTTACTGAGTAGGGTATTCCATATTCCTCCTTTAGCTTTAGGGCTAAAACTCCATCACTATATAGAGTGTGAGCATGAGTATGGGTTATACCACTTTCCTTTGGGCTTGTAAGTTTAATTAATTCATTGTAATTACTAATGGTTTTTAATCTGAAAGACAGGCGGTGAATTGGGTTCCAATTTTTACCATAGTATATCTCTGACTCTGACTGGTTAAAAACAATTCTATTCCGACCATCTAATTCTTTTTTGCGAATAGTGGTAAATACTAATTGAGTCACTCCTATCTTATCAATAGAGGAGATAAGTTCTTTATATACCCGTGATCCTGAGTAATCATTGGCGATGTGTAATATCTTTTTCATGTTAATGTCTAGTTGATGTGCTTAAATAATTTCCAAATAGTAGATACACAATAAAGATTGAACTTAGAGGAGAAAATGGATATGAGTATTCGTTCAAGCTAACTAACAATATAAACAACAAAATTAGTGGGGCTAGTGCATTGATAAAATTCCTCTTATTTACAAGGATGTTTTTAAGTGTAACGCACCAAGTATAAACATAAAGAATTATTATAGGTATGGAAAGAAGTAACCCATAATCCACAATCCTTTTGAGAATGTATACATGGATAATTCCACCATTATACTTTTCATGCCAAAGACCTCCTGAAAGAGGGTGTGTCTTTAAAAAGGCTAATCCATTTAGTATGCGCCCAATTCTACCTGACGATATATTATTGAGATCACTTACATCCTTATTGGCAACAAATATTCGATAAATCTCACCGCTAAAAGCAATGAGGATTACTGCAATGCAGACAAATATGAATAGTTTATTTTTGGTTTTCATGCTCTTATTGATAGCAACAGAATAAACTATAACTGCAAAAACGAAGAGTAGGGAGGTGCGAGCTCTAAGGATGGCAATTGTTAATAATAGTATAATTGAGCATAATAACAAAACATTCCGTTTTCGCCTATTTTTAATGTCTTGTGAAAATAGTAAAGAGATAGAAATGATGGAGAAAATACCTAGAAATACACCAATTTGATTTTTATATACTCCTTCAAAATAAAAGCTTGATATGTGTATCCCAAATCTCATCAAAATTGATAAGGCACTGATAGACGCAGCTATAATATATGTATAAATATACCTTGCGAGTTGCCCTTTTGATAAGGAAAGGTTATAACCAATAATGAGTGTAATTATAGTAAGTAGCAAGTCCCGGTGTGTGGAAAAGTCAATATTTGCGTTAAAGAAAGCATATAGGCTGAATGAGAGCAAAGAAAAAACACCTAATAATATGCAAAACCAACGGGTAAATTGATTGGCTTTTATTGTGTAGAGTACCCTTTTTATTGGTATAGTTAGAGCTAAGAGAATGACGAGAATGATTGAAAGTACTCTTAGATATCCATATATAGGCTCAAATATCCCCCATATAGAATACTGAAAAGTATTAACGATCAAGAATAGGTATAATACTATACTCTGAATAGTATTTAATTGTGAACGCTGAGGATTCTGTAATCTGTCTTCTAAATATTCTTTAGGGGTGTAGATCATAATGATAGCATAATGTTTGGGGTCATCATATAATATTATTTACGTGGCTTAAACTGTGACAACTATAAATTGGGGATTGTAGTGAGATCAAGTAAATCTCCAAATAGCTGTTGGGTCTCTTGCAATCTATGTGTGTCAAATCCGCCACTTGGGGTGAAAGTGAGTTCTCCAAAATATACTTTTTGGGGAGTGTCATAGAAGTCTACTCTTACAAATGGAAACCTCTGTGATAAAACGGCCGCATAATGAAACATCTCTTCCAAGTGAGGAGGTTTGGTTAGTGTAAAATCAGCAGGAGCATTGATGGAGTCGGGGTTAATTCTAGCAAGCTTCCACTCCTTGTCAAAGAAGTAAAACTTGGGTGTTCCTTTTTCTCTACCAACGCATACAAACATATATAGCGGTTTCCCGTGAAAGCAATATATCTTGTAATCGTCTGGCACCCTTTCTGTTCCTGTTTCAATAAACTTCTCAACAATAATTCGTTTTGGAATATCTTTATATTGTATTTCACCATTTGTCAGCCAAGCATTTTCTTTCCCCCAAGATTCTAATTGGTCGATGGTCTTATCTATATCAAGAGTTTTTTTGTCATGGCAAATAATATTATATCCATTGCCAAAATTCCATTTGATAACAAACTTATTAGGCAGGGCGTTCCAATCAATTTGTGAGGGACTTTCATGCACCGCAATAAGTTCATTAAGAAGTTCTTCGCAATCACAGCTTTTAATGTACTCTCTAACCCTGTATTTATCTGCACATTGAGTGAAGATAGGGTCTTTACCATATAAGTTTAGTTTCATCCATTGGATCTTTTCATCTAATGTCTGTGGATTATCCAATCTTATCCTTTTTCGAAAATAATATAGATATTGGAGACGTATACTCAGCTCGGGTGAAATGCTTGTAATAAGATGCTTGAGTTTATTATGTATCATAAATAGTGTAGTCGTTGTTTTCTTGTGATTCACTCTTTAGAAACGAGTGTCTTTTCGCTGGAGAGTGTCTTTGATAATGAACTCTGTCATATCGCCAAATGCAGGTCCGTGAGCTGTTTGGCTAAGGTCGGGAGCACGGTTCCACTCAATCAAAACGGGCATTCCATTTTTATCAATTCCCCAATCCCACCCTATCATGTTGAAGTAAGGCAATCGCAAGTGTAGCTCTTTAACTTTGTTAAGAACCTTATCAAATGATGGAATAGCAAAGTCTCTTAGTCTGGTTCCGTTATCAGTAGTAAGCAGTTTCTTTTCTTTGGGTGTACCATATGCACAATCAACGATTTTCCCAGTGGTCATGTCGATATCCGCATTAATTCCACCTGCTGTCTCATTATCAATCATTTTCCCTAAACGACCAATCCTTACTACAGCGTAAAGAATAAAGATCTCATTCCCATTGCGGTATGATAATATGCGTAGAGTATTTAGAGACGTTGGATTTAGTAGAGAGAGCTGGTCATTCTGTTTCACTTTTTCTTGAATTATAAAATTGCTGTCGTAAGACAAAAATAGTGATTCAATACTACTCCCTCCGTCAATAATCCTACCATCTTGAATATCCAATATCTTTACACCCTCACCCCACATGCCCTCTAAAGTTGGCTTGATGACTACAGACTTAAGATTTTGGCATCTTGCTAGTGCTTCCTCCCTTGTAAGGGCAGATTTCCCATCATAAAAATACCCATTAATATTTTTGACTATTGTTTTTGGTCTATTGACGTCAGGGAAGTAGATGTCGTATATTGACTTATCTACGTATGCGTGTCTAAATCTGAAGTTGTTAAGGCGATAGATGATTTCTTTGTGATAAAAACTCGTGGGTATATATTTTACTGAAAAGCGTTCATTCCGAGAGTAAAAATACTCGTGCCAATACTGAGGTACTTTATGGCCAACTAACTTGGTGTAGAAAGCATCAATATCAGATCTTTGCCCTTTCGTAAGAGGGTTGACTTCACATTGTCTTAATTTTCCTTTGATGTTTGCAATGTCATACCTTTCTCGTTGCTTAATGCAGTATTTTGTGTATAGATCTCTAACCATATCTCTAATTATTCATTTTGCTATTGTTATTTAAGTATCTTATATTTAAAAGGATCTGTTTATAAGTTATGTAACCCTCAGCATTTGTGAGTCTTGATGCCAATATATATATTGCTAGATATAAAAATATTTCTATGAGCATCACTAAGTAGGAATTCAATTGGATGCCCTTGCACAATAGATATGTTGCTCCACCTGTTGCTAAAGATAGGAGATAATATCCTCCGACATCTTTTATTTGCTTTATATAACCATAGTTGATTAACCTTTTATTTACTCCCATATTGATGAATAGGCAAATGTAACCAACAGATGTAACGGACCACAATAGTCCAAATATGCCGTAATTGAGACCTATGAGAATTAGTGCAATTCCAACGAGTCTCTTAGATAATTGGACGAAAAAATACACTTTCCCTTTGCCAAGAGATTTGATTACATTTGTGTTTAATGTGTTAAGAGTATAAACCATTCCAGAGATACACAATATCTGAAAATATGGAATAGAGGCTAGCCACTTCTCTCCAAATAGTAATGTAATTAAAGGCTCTGCAATGATTATTAGTAATACCATTAGAGGAAAGTTTAGATAAGTAATGGCTTTGACATTTTTCCTGACGCCGTTTAGCAGTTGTTGTTTATCATCTTGAAGTTTTGAAAAAACGGGGAATGATACTTGATTAACGATCTGTGATAGGCTATCTGTAGGTACGCTTTCTAATTTCATTGCCTGTGTGTATAACCCAAGATCAGTTGCAGAGTACCATTTCCCAATAATAAGGCCCTGAATATTGGTGTAGATAGTTTCTACTAGTGACGATATCGCAATAAGACTGCCAAACGGGAATAACTCTTTTAATGAAGTCCAACTAAAATCCTTTGTCGGTCTCCATGGACTCATTTTCCAAAGCAATATAACTCCAGCAATATTTGAGACAATATTATTGGCAACTAAGCTCCATACCCCAAATCCACTATAAGCCATTGCTATAGCTATAACAGTTCCTGCTAATGCGGATGTCACATTTCTTATTGATAACTCTTTGAATTGAAGCTCCTTTTGTAGGATGTTGGATTGGATTGTTGAAAATGCTTGGATGATGAGAGAGAGGCTTTGTACCCTTAGGATAGGGGTGAGAATGGGTATTGAATAAAAGTCGCTTATGGATTGTGCTGAAAAGAAGAGGATAATATATAAAACAATGGAGGCAGATAGATTCCAGTAAAAAACGGAATTATAATCAACTTGAGATGGTTCTTTCTTCTGAATAAGTGCAGAGCCAAATCCCGCTGTTACAAGAATTCCAGATACGGCAATAAAAATGTTTAGCATTCCTATTGCTCCAAAGTCTTTAGGTAAAAGTAAACGAGCAAGTACAATGTTAGAGATAAGCTGTAGTCCTAAGGTACCGAACTTGCCGATACCTGACCACAACATACTTGTTATAGTTTTTTCTTTTAGACTCTTATTATCCACTTCTAAAGGCTGTTCAGCCCATAATTGCAGTTTTGATGTCCTCTATAGATACGTCGTCTTTGCCAAGTAAATATTGAATTGTCCTTGCGTTTGTGCTTAGGTCTTTGTCAAGCAAGGCAGACGAAAGGGCTATGATTCCCTCTTGTACAGATGTGTCTACTCCCACCACCTTGGCAATTGAGGTATATAGTCCTAGCCCCATTGGGACATCTTCATTTATATATCTGTGGTTTATGAAAGATGGGCCTTTATTTGAAGCTTCTGCAAAAGAGTGAAATACAGTCATGGCATCTATGTTGAGATCTTCCTCATTTCTCCACTTAGCTGCCTCAAAATAGTCTAAGGGTTCGCATCCAAAAGTCTGCAAGACTTTGTTCTTTTGCTTGTCAAATGCTTTGATTACATTAATGACTGATGGGGTAAAAGCTTCTCTGTACATCCAAAACTCCCCTTTGCTGTACTCAATACGAGATGCGGAAAATAGAATCCCTATTGGGTGTACAATCATATTTGGATTATGAAAAGCAGACTCTAATATGTGTTTACGAGAGTATCTTGTGTCAGCAAAGCTTTTTGAAAAGATGTCAATGACTTCCTGTGCCTTATTTGCTGGAAGAGTCGAGATCGCATTTCTAGGGTTATAGAATGAGATTCTAACATACATAGAGTCCATAATACGACCATTATAGGCTGTTGTTTCCCATTCACTATAGATAATCTTTTTGTCAATATATTTTTTAAAGATCAAACTACCCATATAGCCAGGAACCAAGACAATAATTTGTCCGTCTCTCACGAATGGGGATATTAGCTGGGCGATTTTCTCGTGTTGAGAGGTGGTGGTCATTACCATAATCACGTCAGCAAAGTTTATAGCTGATTCTACATCTCTTGTTATAAGGCTTGGTGTAACTCTAAACCTTTTCCCTTTACCTTGAGAACTCTCATCTAGCACCTCAAAAGAGTTCTGTTCCTTTATAAGTTCAAAGAATTCACTGTTAACTTGAGATGTTTTTAATAGGGCTACCTCATTCCCAGCTTCAAATAATTTCGCGGCATGTATAAGCCCTGCATTTCCGCAACCAATAATCGTAAATCTCATTGTGGATGTGTTTAATGGTGTTAGTTATTACTCGTTGTATGGCATTCCTTGTATGAGCACTATTATGTATATCGTCAATCCTTTTCTAATAAGTGAATATATACTTTACCAATCGGGTATCTCTGTAGCCCGTAAGATGGTGCCACATAAAGGCATCACAATCCTTTACTTGATTGATGATGTCAGAGTCATAGGGGTTGACCCTTATGAATGGTATGTTATTCTCTTCGCAGTAGGTTATCCAATAGTCGGAGAAGCTTCCCTTGCGATCTGCTATTGCTATCTTCATGGGGGCTGGTGCTGATTACAATCGTTTATCGTAATTGTCTTCTTGTAGGATTGCTTTGACGTCGTAGACGACGGTGGTGTCGTTTTTGAGGGCGTCAATGTTGAGGGTCTTGAATTGGTCGTGTGCCACGGCGAGGATGATGGCATCATACTTGCCTTGAGGGCATTGGTTGTGGATGGTGACACCGTACTCACGCTCTGCGATAGCTGGGTTGGCCCAAGGGTCGTAGATGGTGACGTTGGTATTGTAATCGGTCAATGTATGATAGATATCTACCACCTTGGTATTGCGTACGTCGGGGCAGTTTTCCTTAAAGGTAAAGCCGAGGATGAGGATATTGGAATTGAGTACTTGGATCCCCTTCTTTAGCATCAACTTCACCACCTGCTCCGCCACATACTCGCCCATGCCGTCATTCATCCGACGCCCAGCGAGGATGATCTCGGGATTGTATCCGTACCTTAGTGCGCACTGTGCTAGGTAGTAGGGGTCTACTCCGATACAGTGACCACCGACCAATCCTGGCTTGAAGGGTAGGAAGTTCCACTTAGTTCCGGCTGCCTCCAATACATCTTGGGTGTCAATGCCCATGCGGTTAAAGATCTTTGCCAGTTCATTCACGAAGGCGATGTTGATATCCCTCTGAGAGTTTTCGATCACCTTGGCGGCTTCAGCCACCTTGATAGTGGGGGCGAGATGAGTACCGGCAGCGATTACTGAGCTATAGACACTATCTACATACTCGCCGACCTCTGGAGTAGATCCTGAGGTGACCTTTTTGATGTGCTCCACGGTGTGTACCTTATCACCTGGGTTGATACGCTCAGGGCTATAGCCAGCGAAGAAGTCTTGATTGAACTTTAGGCCAGATACCTTCTCCACCACTGGTAGACAGTCGTCCTCTGTGACCCCAGGGTATACGGTGCTCTCATAGACTACCACATCGCCTCGTGAGATCACTTTCCCCACGGTGGTACTTGCACCAATTAGGGGTGTGAGGTCGGGATTGTGGTTTTCATCTACTGGAGTGGGCACCGCCACCACGTAGAAGTTGCAATCTCTGATAGCTTCAATATCACTGGTGCAGATAAAGCCGTGACGCTCTATGGCCTCCTTTAAGATGGCATTATCCACCTCGAGGGTGGAGTCAATGCCACTCATCAGCTCCTTGCAGCGAGCTTCATTAAGATCAAAGCCAACGGTTTTGAACTTAGTACTAAATAGTCGAGCTAGTGGTAGCCCTACATATCCGAGTCCTATGACTGCTATTTTTGTGTCTGATAAACTTCTCATCATAATATATCTTATGCTTTTTGTATTGTGCCGTAATTCCTTAGCTTTTCTGTTTTATTCCATAAGCTATCATTGACCATAATTGCATTCGCTACAAATGTTCTTTTCCAAACTTTCCCCCAATTTTTATCCTTCTCCTTTTGTACTGGAAATAAACTTTGCCAATGAAGTGCATTTTGGAAACTATGGATTTGTGAGTTATTAGACCAATCAGTTAGAAATACGAAGATGCTCTTTTTCTCTTTCTCCTTTTGGCACCATTGGTATAGAAACGAGTCTCTATACTTGTATTTCAGGCTGAATCGTAAGTGATCAAGAAAGGCTTCTCTCTCCTCATCTTTTTTCTTGAGAAAACCTTTCCATTCGCGATAAGCCTCATAGTTTTTTATCTCAATGAATATCCTACATTGAGGCATTTCGATTAAGACATCAACTGCCTTCATTGTGTGGGACATTTGATGCGTCTTAGGATCATCAAACTTACGGATGCTAGTTGCATTTGGAAAGTCAAAGTGGTAACCCTCAATTGTCTCTTTCATACATCCAACTCCTCGCTAATTTGCCTTAATAGCAGTGCTTCGTACGCTTGATTGATTGGGTTATCCTCAATGTTATCCAACTTCTCGTAGCTCATATGGCTGATACTGCCAGTTGATTTATCCTTTGAGAATAGGTGGTAAAGTGTGTTTCCTTTATCTTCAGACAGTCTAATTTGAGATGTTAGCATATCATTATGTGTAGAAACGAATACTTGTACCCCTTGCTCCACAAGTTTGTATAGTATGTTCACTACTATCTCCATCATTTTTGGATTGAGATTGGCTTCTGGCTCGTCCCAAAACAATATAGAGCCTTTTGTGAGCATTTCATTTTGAATGAGGCAAAATAGTAAGCCTAACTTACGATATCCTTCTGCCAGAAGAGTAAACTCAAGATTGCCAGAACCATTTGTGGCTTTAAGGTAAAACTCTTCCCCTTCTGTTGCGACAGTTCCACAAATTTCCTTTTCAATCAAAGTAAGTAGCTCTTCTTGTATTTTAGTTCTTCGTCCCCGAGTAGCTGGGTAAAGTGCTTTGTTAATTATATCGGCGTATACCCCTTCAAAGTGTACTGAGTGATTGGAGTAAAGAGATTGAAAGCCAGGGGCATTAGCTAGCATATCCTTTACTGGGATGAAAACAACCTGATCAGGAGCATCCGTTTTCCAGCTACTTGCCGTTGAAGAGATATTGTCTTGGGTGGTAATATTTACCTTAAGACTTCTAGTGGTTTCATTATCATTGCCTGTGGCAAAAACTGTGAATGAGCCTCTCTTGCGACCTCTTGCTCTTCTAACTAGTCTCCCAATGCTATCAGGTAAAAAATTCTCAATGAGTTTCTGAGAGATGGTTTTATTTTCACTTTTACTCGCAACCGTGCAAGCCGAGTATAGTAGCTTCATGACGTGGGTTTTTCCCGTGCCATTTTCTCCTATCAGCACATTCAGCCCGGGGGAGAATTCTGCATCAAGTTTCTCAAAAGCTGTGATGTTATTGATGACTATCTTTGATATCATGATTACCTATATCTAAACTGCTTTCACATAATTAACGCTGCCCTATCAAAGGTTTTCCCAATACCACTGACAGCACTCCTTAAGCCCTTCTGCCATACTGTACTTAGGATTGTAGCCGAGAAGTCGCTTTGCCTTGTCAATACAGGCCAATGAGTGTGGAATGTCTCCCACCCGATTAGGCCCGTGTATGGGTTCAATCTTTGCTATCTCTGGGTCAAAGTTAGCTAAATTATCCTTTAGAGATGCTACAAGGTCATTAAGAGTGGTCCTTTCTCCAAAGGCGGTATTATAAACTTGATTTACTGCCTCAGGGTTGGTAGTGGCCAGGGCCAGCTCGCTCATCTGTATCACATTGTCGATATAGGTGAAGTCGCGGCTATAGGTGCCATCACCATTGATGGTGGGTGCTTCGTGTGCCATTAGCTTCTTCACAAATAGGGGAATCACCGCTGCGTATGCTCCGTGTGGATCTTGTCGGCGTCCGAATACATTGAAGTACCTAAGCCCTATGCACTCCATGCCATAGGTACGAGCAAAGACATCGGCATATAGCTCGTTGACGTACTTCGTCACCGCATAAGGGGAGAGTGGGCGACCTATCACCTCCTCTACTTTCGGTAGCTTCTCGCTATCACCATAGGTGGATGAACTGGCGGCGTAGACAAATCGCTTCACTTTGGCATCTCTCGCAGCAATCAGCATATTGATGAAACCAGAGATATTTACCTCATTGGTGGTGGCGGGATCCTTGATAGAGCGTGGCACAGAGCCTAGTGCTGCTTCGTGAAGGATGTACTCTATGCCATCGCAAGCTTTACGGCAATCCTCCGGGTTTCGGATATCTCCTACTATCAATTCAAAAGTTTGAGGATATTGCTCGATGAGTGGGAGGATATTCTCGGGTTTGCCGGTTGCGAAGTTGTCTAGGACACGGACGTGGTGACCTAGGGTTAGGAAATGTTGGGAGAGGTTGGAACCTATAAAACCGGCACCTCCTGTGATTAGTATCTTCATATCTATTGTTGGTCTATCTTTTTAATGTTCATGCTAAAGCGAATTAATTACCTATCTTGATTTTGAAACAATTGACTTTAGCTTATTGATCACTCTTGCGGGTAATCCATCGTAGTGGTACAGCTCGGTACTCATACTGAGCGCCTTTCTGTACTTGTCGCATTCTTGCCATATTCCCAATAGTCAATCCCAAAGGATGCTACATAAGCCACTTTCCTAATCTCGTTGTTTCCAGATAGGAAGTCTAAAAAGTAATTGGAGATACATGGGGAGAATGACTCACGCCAAACTTGGTCACTACCTACGATAATCGCATCAATATTTTCACGATTAAAGGTGCGCTTCAATTGATTGGTGCTCCGAATCCTATCGGTTATGGAAATGTGCTCATCAATAAACCTGGTGGTATGTTGTTTGATGATAGCAGATTCTTCACGATTGGGTGATATCCTTAGCTTTGGGCGTTTTCCAATCATAAAATTAAGGGCACCCCATCCATAATAGGCCACGTCAAAATACCAAGGATGTACTCTATTGAAAATGATGGGAGAATGCCCTTCCTCTCGCAAAACGTGTTGTAGTGCAAAAGCTTGTAGAATGCCACCATAATTTAGCCCCAATGGCTGTGTAAGAATTCCTATTTTAGCCATATCAAAGCATCAAATAAATGTTAGGTTTTCATTAGCCTTTCTTCTTAGAGACAATGTACTCCTGACTGTTTCTTTTGGATATCCAAAGGAGACAATACAAATCACTTGTTCTGCTGGAGATAGACCTAGTAGATCCTCCATTTTACTATCGGCGTCATTTAATAGTCCCCAATGGGCAGTACAAGCAGCAATCCCATAATAATGAAATGCGTAAAGTAAGTTCATCAAGTATATGCCACCATCAATATACAGTTGATTTCTTTCTCCTGTAGAATAGAAGTAGCTTCTATTTGATTTTATGACGGCTAGTTGACTTATTGAGGTGTAGCCTGCAAGTCCTTTTTGGATATCTAGGATCTGTTGGATCTTGACTTTATCCTCAACAATGACAACGGAGACACCTTGCCTATTGCAAACACTAGGTGCTGTATTAGCTAAGTTAATAACATCCTCCAACACATCGTGTGGTACTAGAGCCTCAGAAAACTCTCGAACACTACTCCTGGATTTAGCAAAATCAAAGAAAGGAGACTTCGTTCTAGTAAAATACTCTTCTCTACTCCTCTCTTTTATACTAGAAAGTGGGGTAATCAAATGTGCTTTTAACTGATCGTATTGCTCTTGAGAAAAGTAGTCTAGCACGTAGCCATTAGCCTTGTGCCAATCAAAATAGTTGCACAAGTTGGCAGTGGCGGCTTGGAAGTGACATCTTTGCCACTGATGTTCATCAATTATCTTATCACTAAGTATCTTCAATAGGGATATTACTCTATCCTTGGCAAAGTATGGACGTATTTTTTCGTGCAAAAAACCCTTTTCTATCCCATGGTAGTGGAGGGTTACCTCGCACTCCACCTTTTCAAAACTATTATGATTAAAGACAGTGGAATACTTCTGGTACTTGACCCGATCCTTACGGTATACTCTTCGTAAAATTATATAGTTGTATGTGCTCTTTAAAGTCTTGACACCTCGTGCTCCAATCACACTTCTTATCACTCCTTTTATGCTTGACCTGTTCATCGTTTCATCAATGTGTGTGTAATGTAATTCCTAAAATATCTTTTCTCCTCTGTGGTGAAGCCAATTGTATACATCAAGCAAGTGGTAATAACAAACGATGAGACTACTGTAACAATAACGCTAGTCCACGTTGAAAAACCAATGCTATATATGAGGCTCAATGCTGTGTAGACAATTGCTCCTATAATGCTCATTTTGATAAATAACTCAACTATCAATTTGGTTTTGCTCATATTTATTTTTGGTGAGACAATTAAAACTCGAAGCACAAATGCAATAATGCTAATAATAATTGAAACTAGTACTGTTACTTCTGGTTCCGCGCCTAGTCTTAATGCCAGATAAGAGGTTGGCAAATTCAAAATTAAAAGTCCACCAATGACTGATTGATACAGTCCTATTTTGCCAGTAGCTTGTATTGAGATCATCATAGTTCCAGACAAACTTTCTAAAACTACAAATATCATTACTAATTGGGTGAAAAGAACGGTGTGTTCAGGTACCTCTTTTAGCCATAGGCCTAATAAGGTTTCTGTCTCAATAATTACTGGCATTGCAAATATAACTATCAAATAAAATGATAGCTTGGCGCCTCTGATGATGAGGTTATGCATATACTCTAGGTCGCCTGCGGCATAGGACTTTACGATTTGGGGGTTCATGGCTAGTTGAAAGTTGCCTACCAATTGATTGACCGCCCCTTGGACTTGGTATGCAATGGCACGAGCAGCGTTGACTGCGGGACCAAAGAATAGATTGATCAAAATGTTTACGCCCTGATTCATAATCACCGCTGCTGCATTGCCCCAAAGGTTCCACCCCATATAGCCGATGAGTGTTTTGAATAAAGCTTTGTTTTTCTCCTTGATGTACTTGACATACTTAAACCTCGTGCGGGTGTAGATAATATAGGCCGCAAAGGTGAGGAGCGCCACAAAAAATAGTAGCCCAGCATAGATAATTAGTTTGTCGTAGGGTGCCCATGGAAGTGCAATGACTATTAGGAGCTTTAGCAAGACTTCAGCAATGCTAATATAGGCATAGGCGTCCATACGCTCATGCGTTATTATCATTGCACCAAAGGGTACTTGCAGCATTGAGACAATGAATGTGCATACGGCAAACTGATATACCCATATGGCAGCTGTGAGCCTCTCCTGAGGAATAACTAAGTAGTTCTTGACAAACCATAGCCCTACTGTCTCAGCGAGTAAAAGAATGAGCAGTGCCAAACCGACCTGAATAGCGAGAATGGTGGAGTAGTTGAGGCAGAGCTGTTGGGTATCATTCCGGCCAATGGCAAAAGAGAAAAAGCGCTGGGTAGAGGAGACCATCGCCCCATTGAAAAAACCCAGCATCGTGACGATGCCTCCTACTACATTATATACACCATAGTCCTCTACACCTAAGACCTCTAGTAATACGCGTGAAGTGTATAGAGCTACGCCCAAAACAAATATCATCCTAATGTATAGGACAATAGTGTTCTTTGCAATGGTTTTGGATCTATTTGTGGTGTCTGTTGCCATGTAAATGCGTCGGGAGCTCTATTATTTCTCTATATGATGCCTTGATTAAATGGGTTATACTTTAAAGAATAGATCAATATATTCTTTCTGTGATAAGATGGTGAACGGTAGTTGGGTGGGCACTTTTTTAGGATAAAGTCGGCGTATCCTATTTCTTGTGCTTTGCACGAGTGTCTCCTTGACGATTAAAGCACATTGAGTGTCACAGGTACTTGTACAACTACTATTCATTAGGATCGCTTTGGTGTCGCTTACTTTACCCTCTAATTCCGTCGCACTTAACTGGTTGATATTTTTGACCCTTAGCTTACACTCAGTCAACTGTATCTTCCCGCCTTCACAGCAGAATACGATATCAACGCTTTTGAGTGTTGGAGCCATTTTGTTTTTTGCTCGATCCATCTCTATCACTTTGCAATCGCTGAGTTCATCGTCTGAAATCTGCTTGCCTCCTTCTCTTTGAAGGAGCTCACATAGGTCTATTGCATACTCTTTGAATAGTGGATGAGTACTTGTCAGTTTATTAGAGTATTTATTCATCGTTCATCTTTGAAATAGTGGGTGTGTACTTCGCCATTAAGTCATACGAACGATTAAATACACTAAATATGGGCTCAATATCACCTTGGCAGTCTTTATAGACATAGCCATCGGTAGCACTATCGGACTGTTCCGCCAAATAAAACTTTAGACTGCAGTCATCGGTTTCCTTCCTACTTTCATTATACTCCTCTTGCAATAAATAGAGTGTTTGCACCATATCCGTGCTGTGGGTGGCGATTAGGAAGCGTGTTCCTAAAGAGTGGTTGAGCTCTACAAGTAACTTGGCATACTCTACGATCCATTGAGGGTGTAGGTGTGCTTCTGGTTCATCAATAATTAATAAGGTGTTTTTATCAAGTAACCCTTTCTGAAGGAGCAGTTGTAGCATTGCGAATCCCTTGATGCCTGTTGCTACTTCTTTGAGAGGAAACTCCACACCCTTATCGCTTTTGAAACGCATTCTCACTGACCTATTGATGCCTTCGGTCGGTTTTACAACGATAGCTCGTCCTTTTACGATGTTGGCAATGCGATGGCTCCAATAATCTTCGGAGTAGTCCATCGGAGTACTTGAGAATAGCTCTAGTAATTGTGCCCAATGGAGTGGTGTGTCTTCAAAAATCTGGACCCCAGAGGGCATATTCACCACTACTGGTGTATCAATGTAGTATACTTTGTCTATCGAACTAACCTTTCCTACACTCTTTTTCCTCAGGTCTATAATAGATTCCTCTTCTTCTTGTATTGAAAAGAGTGTAGGATCCAATTCTGGTGTGCCAAACTCTCTTTGCAGTTTGCGAGATAGATATTTTGGATCTCTAAGAACAGTCTCCTTATTGTAGGTGTCAAAAATGAGGTTTACCTCATCTTTTAAGCCATATAGAGCATTGATAAATGAGTACCTATTAGCAATTCGCTTCTTAGCATATCCGCCAAATGCAGACCTTTCGTGCTGTCGCACCTCTAGTCCGTGCCCCTCGTAAAACTCAATAAGTAGGTCAATAATCTCTTCGTGTGCTTCACGCATTATATTCAGATTATTGGACATTGATAGATCTCTAGCTTCACGGATTCTTGCTCTATCCTCGAGGCTTATGCCATTTCTTATATAGAGTGAATTCAGAAGCCTTCTGTATAGTGAGATGATAGGCTCTAGCTTATTATATAATAGGTCTGGCTCCAGTAGGTCTTCAAAGTTTTGACTATAATAGAGGGAGTAGTAGAGGAGTCGAGAAATGGTGCTCTTTCCTGAAGCATTTACACCAGTGAGTACAGAAATGCCATTGAGGTCAATGGATGCACTTCTGACAGCTCGGAAATTATTGATGCTTAACTTTACCATCTTGCAGATTATTATTATCTACCACTTTTCTTGCAAAGGTACTACTTTTTGTTGAGGGGGGCGTAGGGGGAGTTGGGAGCGGGGGTGTACTCTGGGATGAGGGAGAGAAGCTGTCGGACGCAGGCTTCGATCTCAATATTACGAGCGTGGTCGCGTAGCGCCTCGTAGGTATCGAAGAGGTCGGCATAATTGTGCTCCCGCACCTTGGCTATGTGGATCTTGGGAATATCGGTAGGGATGGTATTCTCGCCATCGGCTAGCTTCTCTTCGTAGAGCTTTTCGCCTGGTCGCAGACCGGTAAATTGGATGTCGATATCGCTGTAGGGTTCGAGCCCTGCAAGGCGAATCATATTCTCTGCTAGGTCTACGATCTTATGCGGTTCGCCCATGTCAAAGACAAAGATAGTGGTCCCTGTCGCTACGGACGATGCCTCCAGTATGAGTGAGCAGGCCTCGTGGATGCTCATAAAGAAACGGTTGATATTGGGGTCGGTGACGGTTACGGGTCCGCCCTTAGCTATTTGGTCGCGGAATAGAGGGATTACCGATCCTTGCGACCCGAGTACGTTGCCAAACCGGGTGGTGATAAAGGTGGTCTTCCCTGCCACCTTGCCCTCCTCTACCGCCTTTCCGAGGGCTTGGACGTAGATCTCCGCTGCCCGTTTGGTGGCTCCTAGCACGTTGGTAGGGTTGACCGCCTTATCGGTAGAGACCATCACCATCCGCTCTACCTCGTACTTGAGGCAGAAGTCGGCGATGTTTTTAGAGCCTTGTACATTGACCAGCACCCCTTCGCATGGGTTCTCCTCTAGGAGGGGCACATGCTTGTAGGCGGCGGCGTGGAGTACAATATTGGGTCGGTACTTTGCAAATAGGGCATCGAGTCTATTCTAGCTACGGATATCTCCGAGGATTGGTACAAAGTTGAGGTTTGGGTACTTCTCCTTGAGCTTTAGTCGCACATTGTGGAGTGGGGTTTCGGCGATATCGAGCAGTAGGAGTTGCTTGATGGGGAGCTGAGCCAGTTGCATCACCAGCTCCGATCCGATACTTCCGGCAGCACCGGTGACCATCACCACCTTGTCGCGGTACATCTCCTTTACCTTTTCGGGCTCGTGGTGGATCACCTCCCGCTTGAGGAGATCCTCCATCTCTATCTTCTGTACACTATCACGAGCGATGTCGGTAGGCGAGGTTTCGCTGATCTCGGGGGCCAATAAGCTCTTCACGCCGAGAGAGGCGAGTTGGTAAATAAGGGCCTCTCGCTCTTTGAGCAGATCGCTGCGATCTGTGAAGATAACCGCATCGAGATTGAGCTCCTGTGCCAATTGCTTGAGCTGCTCTTCATCCTTGAGATGGTAGATATTATAATTGGAGACGGTAGCACCGCCGTTGACACTCCCTCTATGGCAAAAACCTACCACCTTGTACTTGGGGCTCTCCTCTAGCTGCAAAGCTAGATCGCTACTGGCGTTGCTCACACCATAGATGAGTACCCGCTCGCGTTGGTGTTTGGTTGTGGAGACGCCCCAGAAAGCACGTGCTGCCAATACTGCTACCGATCGGTAGAGCACGAATAGCACGAAGAAGGCACCAAAGTAGGTGATGGCGAGCATCAGAAGCATCTTGCCACCGTAGCCCAATGGAATCCAGTAGTTGCCAGCAAGGAGTATTCCGTAGAATAGTAGGGTGTTTAGGAAAAACATCACCAGCAGTCGGCGACCGATGGAGAAGTATTGGTACCTGAGGAGTGGGCGGTAGGTACCTAGTAGGTAGGAGGAGAGAAATGTGGCGATTAGCCCAGCTATTGCTATCGTAGCTAATAGCTGTGGTGTAAAAGTCACTAGCCCTGTGACGGTGAAAAAAGCAAATAGCGACGCTACTGCCGCGACAACGCCTACTACCATATCTACCAAAAGTATGAGATACCTACTGAGGGTTGGAGCCTTACGCTCTTTGTGTCGTGAGGGGGCTTCTATGCTGTTTTTAGTCATCGTTATAGTGTGGTCTAAGTTCTTTCCTTGGTGAGAAAAGCGAATGCGTCTTCTTTACGATCTCAATTGCAAATGTACCTTATTTATTTCATATTTTCCATAGCTTGTATAAAGTTTTCAGGGGCAGTTGTGGACGGTGGTGGTAATGTGAAAATCGGACGCGCAGGAGCCGGTTATTTTTTTTCGGGGGGGTATCGGACAGTCGGGCGGATCAGACGAGTCGGGGGTCTTGCCGAGGAAAAGGACCTCGGCAGAGGTCCATGTTAAATAGGC
>NZ_KV820668.1:63596-67866 GCF_001815465.1 Porphyromonas sp. HMSC077F02
GGCACGCAGTGCCGAAGACCTGTGTATAAAGAGGCGCAAAATGCCCTTACGACCCCGACTGAGGGATCGGACACACCGATCCGAATGCGACCGCAAGGGTCGTAGGTTTTGGGTTCCTCGTAACCCGCCAGTCGTTCGGGGACTCTCGTCCCCTCCGACTGGGGGCTAGCTGAGTGGCACCCTGTCGGGTGCTCTGGAGGGGGAAGTGCCTTATCGGACAAGTCGGAGAAAAATCACTTTTCTATCCTTCTATAAATCAGTGGGTTAGAAGGGCGAAAAATGAGATGCAACTAAGCATTTGCTTTGTTGCATCTCGGCATTTGCTTAGTTGCAACTCGCCGATCGCTTAGTTGCAACTCCACTTTTGCTCTGCTGTGAGAGGGTGTTTTTTTGGGGGGGAGTGCCTTATCGGACAAGTTGGACGATTCGGAGGCCTTGCCGAGGGAAAGGACCTCGGCAGAGGTCCGTGTTTAATAGGCACAGGTCAAGGCACGTAGTGCCGAAGACCTGTGTATAAAGAGGCGAAAATGCCCTTATGAACCCGGCTGAGGGGTCGGACACACCGATCTGAGTGCGACCGCAAGGGTCGTAGGTTTTGGGTCCCTCGTAACCCGCCAGTCGTTCGGGGACTCTCGTCCCCTCCGACTGGGGGCTAGCTGAGTGGCACCCTGTCGGGTGCTCTGGGTGGAGTGCCTTATCGGACAAGTCGGACAAGTCGGAGAGGGCGACGATCTAGACAACACTAGGAGGAGGTTTTGGGATAAAAAAAGGACCTCTGGGTGGAGGTCCTTTTTGATGGGTATTAAGGTTGGCGACTACTTGTGGTTGCCATCATTATGGCCATATCCGTATCCGTAGCCATATCCGTATCCATAGCCGTAGCTCTTGACAAAGATAGAGTTCTTGGTGTTGATGTCATTGAGTATTAGGCTCATGCTGGATAGTTTCTGATTGTCGGCGAGGTAATTGATGTACTCTACATCGCGTTTATTGGTCTTATCGGATCGCAGTACATAGAGTGTGTGGTCCACCACACGGCTGAGTACCAAGCTATCTACCACCGGACCAACAGGGGCGGAGTCGACTAGGATATAGTCGTAGTGCTCCCGGAAGGTCTTGAATACCTCCTCTAGCCTAGGCCGAGCGAGTAGCTCGGTGGGGTTGGGTGGGATCGCACCGGCATTGATGATATCTAGGTTGGGGTACTCCTCTAGGTGCTGTATGTACTGCATTGGATCTGTGGAGGCATCATTGAGTAGGTCGGTCATACCGCCTAGAGATGTATTCTTGATCCCAAAGGTACGCTTCAGCTGAGGATTACGGATATCTAGCCCCACGAGAAGCACTCTGTACTGAAGTGCAGAGAGTGAGATGGCTAGGTTGCTGACTACAAAGGTCTTTCCCTCTCCACTCACGGTGGAGGTACACATCAGTACCAATGGTCGCTTATTCTGAGTGAGGAAGCTGAGGTTGGTACGGATATTTCTAAAGGCCTCTGTGGCTATGCTATTACCCTCTAGCTGCACCAGTAGCTCGGGCAGATCGCCCTCTCCTGAGGCTGATTTTTGCTGAGGTATTCCTCCGGCAATCGGTAGGTTGGTGAGCTTTTTGAGATCCTCCTCGGTATGTACCTTTGTTTGAGCCAACTTCCATAGGTAGATGGCTATGGTGGGTAATACCAAGCCTAGTAACAAGCTAGCGAGATAGATGATTGGCTTCTTGGGGCTAGAAGGCTTGGATGCTGCGAGTGCGCTATCTACCACCTTGGCACTCTCGAGTGATGAGGCGAGCTCAATGGAGGTCTCTTCCCGGCGAGTGAGTAGCATCAGGTAGAGATTGGAACGGATAGAGCGCTGACGCTCAATATCTGTGCTGATGCGCTCAAAGGTAGGAGCTTGTGAGATACGAGAACTGTAGCGCTGCTCCATTCCCTTCAGCCCATTGAGCTGTATCTGAAGCCCTTGCTTTGCTACATCGGCGGCCTCTAGGATATTGGTTCGTGCCACATTGAGGTTTTCGGTGAGGCTCTTTACCTTGGGGTGGTCTTTATTGGCTGTCTCTAGCAGACCGTCTCGCTCAAAGACCATTTGATTGTATATCTCCACGGCGGTTTGTAGGGTGCCGTCGGTAAAGCCTAGGCTACCAGGGATGATTTCGTATCTTCCCTCCTTCGCTTTTAGGTCATTGATAAGGAAAGCGACTAGCTTCAGCTGTGTCTCTGCCTCTGCCCGCTTTTGATCGATCATAGCGGTGGAGGAGACTACTACGCCGAGGTCTTGGTAGCTGGTGACACCTTGGCTTTTCTTTACCTCCTCTAGTTTTTTCTCCGTGGCATTGAGCTCCTCACCGATGAGGTTGATGCGCTCATTGATAAAGTCGTAGGTGCGCTGAGCGGTAGCATTTTTATCGATCGCCCGCTCCCGATTGTAGACCTCAATCAGTTTGGAGAGAAAGCGCTCGCCCTTGGCTCTATTCTTGGCGGTAATTCCTAAGACTGCCACAGAGCCTTGCTTATTGGCTCTATCTACTGTGAGCCCACCTTTCTCGGCATAGTAGATGGCGAGCTTTTGTGGTGATTGTATGGTGACATCAAAGCTGCTGGGGAGCTCCATTTTCCCCTCCTTGTAGCTCTCTCGCTTGGTGATGGAGGCGATGCCTTCGCCCAATACAAAGGTGGCTGGTAGGGAGTCGATGACTATAGCTTCGCCCTTGACATAGTCCGAAGAGATCTTGTACCCCTTGTCGCTAATTGACTCTATGGTGAGCGAAATGGGAGCACCTATTTTGCTTAGCCCTACGGGGTCCATGGATATCTCAAAGGGGAGCTCGCTATCCCATACTGTAGTGGTGAGCCCTTTTCGGCTGGTTACCTCTACATACTGCTGGCTCTCCTCTATGGTCTTTTGAAGGATCTCACGCGAACCGAGTATTTCTAGCTCGTTATCTACATTGACATTCTTTACCCCCATGCCTAGCTCGGCAAAGTCGAGCCCCTGTATCTGTGGGCTACTTTTATCCTTTTGCTCAAGGAATAGCACTGAGGCTTTGACGGGGTATTGTGGGCTGCTACTTTTGATAAATAGCCAGCCGAGGAGCAGGCAAAGCACCAGTGCAATGAGGTAGATAGGCCAATACCTAAAGTAGTCTACTAGGATGCTTACAATATCCACCTCTTCTTCATTTCCCATTGCCTGTGATGGGGTCATCTCGGGCGCTGCGGGGATATGGGTGGGCTGATGTGGGTTAGGGTTGTTATTTATTTGAGTCATAAGCTATGATCGATTTCTGCTTATCGTCTTAATATAGTGACTAGGAGGTTGGCTACTGTGAGGGCAATCGAAGAGATGCTGATCCATACGGTGGTGCCCGAACTGATGTTGGAGGATGAGGCGATGGCATTATTGGGCATTACGTAGACTACATCTCCCTGCTGGAGGTAGTAGTAGGGCGAATTGATGATGTTGGGATCCATCAGATTGACACTCACTAAGGTGGTGGAGCCATCTTTATTCTCCCGAAGTATCTTCACCTGATCTCGTATACCATATATAGTAAGGTCGCCCGCATTGGCGAGTGCCTCGAATAGATTTACCTTGCCATTGGTCGAAACGAAGGCACCAGGCTTGTGCACTTCACCGAGCACCGAGTAGCGGTAGTTTTGGATCTGGACATTGACGCTGGGCACCTCATTGAGGTAGGCGGTAAGTGCCTTTTTGACCACCTCCTCCGCCTCCCTTAGGGTGAGACCGCCGAGCTTGGTCAGTCCTAGCACTGGTAGATCGACCTCGCCAGAGTTGTCCACCAAAAAGGTGCGCATTCCATTTTGCACGGTACTATACTGCTGCTGTGGCGACCAGTAGATACCATTGAAGCTTGCTACCAGCTCGGGCTTGGAAGCTTGGATATTGACCGTGAGGATATCCTTTGGTTTGATGGTAGCATCTTGGAGGGCACGGGCTTCCGTTTGCATCTTATTCTCCGCATATTGTAGATAGGCAACATCCTTGGTGCTGGCACAGCTAGCCAGCAGTAGTAGGAGGAGTGCCGATAGAAGGGGCGAATGCAGTCTCATATCGTTCATTATTAAGTTTGAGTTTGAATACAACACATCATATGCAAAAGTAACAATAATAAGTGACATAAGGGCATCCTTGAGCGGGAGTTATGCATTAGAAAGGTCTTGCCGTAGGTATTCATAGGTGTGTCTAAAGGGGAGGACCCCGGCTGAGGGGTCCCTGTTAAATAGGCACAGGTCAAGGCACGCAGTGCC
>NZ_KV820668.1:67966-70268 GCF_001815465.1 Porphyromonas sp. HMSC077F02
ATAACGATGTGCAAAACACCCTTACGACCCCGGCCTAGGGGTCGGACAACCTTATTTAGGTCTGACCCCTCAGCCGGGGTCATAGAGTTAGGGAATATGCTCTTACACACAGGTCGTTCGGGGCTTTGCCCCTCCGACCTGTGCCTATTTAACACGGACCTCTCCGAGATCCTTTCTTATCAACTCTCTGCTATAAGCTCATACGGTAAGATCTTTCTAGTGCGTAACCCGGGGTTACGTTTTAGAGCGTCGTATCGTGTTGCATTTATCTGAGTGTTTATAGGGCGGGCCTCTGCGAGAACCTTACTCTATTACCCTCAACAACTTATATGAGACTGTTGCACGAAGGCGATATCTAAAGTGTGGCAATATATAAAAAGAGTAGGCGGAAAGCTAATTAGCCTTCCGCCTACTTCATTTAGGGTGAACGACGGGGATCGAACCCGCGACAACTGGAACCACAATCCAGGGCTCTACCAGCTGAGCTACGTCCACCATGTCCGACTAGATAATTCTAATCGCGTGGACAAAGATACATAATATTTCTATAATCCAAAAGAAACCACCCAAAATAATCATAGACACTCTGATTGTTGGCTATTACAGATCTCTCTTGCGAGCAATTACTATAATCTGTCATAAGGGCGTGCTCCTTTGTATCACAAGATGTAGGTATATTATTTTTGATATTATTTCCTTAATAATACAAAAATGCTTGTTATCCAGCTTGGAGTTGAGGGCGAAGCTAATAGGGAAGTAGTGAGGTGGTAAGCGTCATGTTTGCCTTTACGGAGAGTTGGGAAAAGATTTTTAAAAAGGCCTAAAAAAATCATATCAATTAGGTATTGACAATGGGTACCCATCTCCATAACTTTGCATCAAAAATAACAATATAGATATGATGATAAGAAAGGTTTTATTCAAGACATCGTTACTCTTCGTGCTTTCTGTGGCTTCGCTAAGCTTTGCCAATGCACAATGTTGCAAGACGGATAGTGTAAAGCCAGCCCGAAGTCGTCTAACGCTAGGAGGTTATGGAGAGGCCGTAGCAAGTCGCTACTTTTACTCTGACAATGTGAATCGGTACAGCAAGGCGGATCGCTACAAAGATGTGCCTAGTCGAGGTGCTGTAGATTTGCCTCATGTGGTACTGATGCTAGGCTATGACTTTGGCCACGGCTGGTCGCTCAATACCGAGCTGGAGATAGAGCATGGCGGAGTGGAGAGTGCCATGGAGATCGAGGATGAGGAATTTGGCGAGTGGGAGAAGGAGATAGAGCGTGGAGGTGAGGTAGCCCTGGAGCAGTTCTGGCTACAGAAGTCCTTTACCCCCTATTTTAATATCCGATTGGGTCACGATATTGTGCCTGTAGGCTATACTAATGCGCACCACCTGCCTAATGAGTTTTTCACGGTGTACCGACCAGAGGGTGAAAACCAGATACTGCCTTGTACGTGGCACCAAACCGGTATTTCGCTTTGGGGCAAGTGGCGTTTTATGCGCTATCAAGCGATGCTGCTTCCCGGCCTCAATTCGCTACTCTTTAGTAAGGATCAGTGGATAAAGAATGGCTCTGCAAGTGCCTTTGAATTCACTCCCTCCAATAAATACGCTGTAGCTCTACGCCTCGATTTTTATCCCATTAAAGGACTACGTATCGGTCTGAGCGGGTATTATGGAGAGTCGTTCAATAACACACTTCAGAGCGATGAGCGAGGCAAATATCAGGGCGTGCGTGGTGCCGTAACCATCGGCTCTGCCGACTTTAGCTACAATGGCTATGGATTCCGTGCGATGGGTAGCTTTGATTATGGTCACCTAGGCGATGCTGGTATCATTTCGCAGCACAATCGCGCGCAGAGTGCATCATCGCCCTACAAGCGTACACTCGTGGGGGATCGGGCACATGCAGCCTCGATACAGGCCGGTTATGACCTCTTGTATCTATTCCCCTCTAAGCGAGATGGGCGTCAAAAGCTTTATCTCTTTGGTGCCTACGAAAATTATGATGCCTACCATCCAGTTAAGGGCAATAGCGATTACACTTGGACTGATAGACAGCGAATTGCGGCAGGATTCAATTACTACCCAATGAAGGAGCTGATGATCAAGGGCGAGTACAGCATTAGACTCTTGAAGAAGGAGTTTAATAATGAACCTAGCATATCACTTGGCGTGGCTTACTCGGGATTTTTCTTGAAGTAGCATAACCTCTTTATTCAGAAAACAAAATAATAAAATAAAAATATACAGCGATGAACAAGTTATTTTGCCTCATCCGATATTCTGCGTGATGGGGTG